>DAOVVO010000057.1 GCA_030637135.1 Nitrospirota bacterium | reverse complement strand
AGTGAGTCTCCTTCTTATACTTGCACTGTATCACTCTCTATACCACTTGTCTATTTTATAAGTTTAATGAATCTATAAGGTATTTTAATTTATGATTCATTGTTTTTTTTCCATATGAGATATATTCCATCCCTGACAGTAAGCATTACTTTTTCCACACTCTTGTCTTCTGCCACTGCTTTATTGAACAGCGCAATAGCCCTGCTGTCTTCATCCTGAGGGTTAAGAACACGCCCGCTCCAGAGGGTATTGTCAACGGCAATAAGTCCTCCTTTTCTGAGGATTCTCAGACTCTCTTTGTAGTAAAGTGAATATGAAGCCTTGTCAGCATCAATGAAAACAAAGTCTATGCTTTCATCAGGGATATGCCTGAGCGTTTCTCGTGCAGGCCCGAACTTTAAGCGAATCTTGTTCCCGTGAGGGCTCTTCTTAAAGTAACGCTGAGCCATTTCAGCACACTCCCTTGAGATTTCACAGGTGATAAGTTCTCCATTATCAGGGAGGCCTTCTGCCATCATCAGTGCAGAAAAACCGGTAAATGTCCCGATGTCTACAACCTTTTGTGCTCCTGATATGTGAACCAGCATTTTTAAAAGGCGGCCTTCTACCTTGCCCGTAAGCATTTGGGAGTTCTCCATCTTATCGAAGGTCTCCTTTTCGAGCTCCTCAAGAAGCTGATGCACAGGGCTTGTATGGTCTTCCACATACTCCTCTATTGGTTTGGGAAACAATAAGTCCATGTAATTTATTTGGTTCTTTCGTAATAAAATTGAAATTGCATAATTATCATTAAACGGTTACGGTTACGATGCCCGTTTCGTTGTTCGGTTACGTCTTTCGGCGATTAACTTTTAACGCCTCACGATACGGGCCCTGTACCAGTATCGGTACGGGGCGGGCTTCGTTACCGATTAACGTCACCGCTTATTAGAATCTTATAGGTTCTTAATTTAAACCTTCAACTTAAACACGAAAGAGAGAATTATTTTAATATCTTTGATTTCGGATGCTTTATCTTCCATCTTCCCCATGAGGTATCCTCTGAATGAACCTTGGGGAGCCATCGATTGAAGTATGTGCCCTGAATGCCCTTGAGCCCCTTTCTGTAGGGATACCACAGGGTGCCACTCTCTCTGTCATACAGTACAAAGGTGTTTTTGTATGTCCACCCTGAAGGGATAAGTGTTAAAACCTGATTGTCAATCGTGCGGCTGTACACAGCCGCGAGATCCTGCAGTGGTCAGTAACCCACTGCTATTGGTTCAGAACCCAGAGTGCTGTTTGAAATCTCATGAAAGGAGAGCCTTGGTACTGAATAAGCCTGGGATTGGGAGCCATCATCAACACCGATAATGCGAAGATCTTTGGAAATACCCCTGTAATCATCAACGAGGTCAGTGTCATCCAGTGGGGTAAAGGCATCTCTTCCGAGACCGTATTGAAACTTTTCAGGTTTAAAACCGAGCGATTCCGCCTGGGTAACATCCCACCTTTCTCCGGTTCTGTCCACTATGTAGGTTTTCCCTGCCTCCCTGACAACACGAGAATTTGCATGCTCTGATTTTACACACCCGATTATTCCTGTGATAACGCAGAAAAGCAGAATCTTTTTTAGCATAATTACCTCTCTGTTCCCTTAATTGAGGAAATAATACAATAATAGTGTAATACAGAATTTTTTGAAAAGATAGGTTTTGTACAACAGGCATATGTGCCTTAATATATTGACCATTACATTCTCAGTCCTCATGGTTGGAGAGTTGCCTCTTTTTCTTTTACCCGTTAAAGAAAGCCATCGTCGGTGCATTCTATAAGAGGTTGTTAAATCTCTAACGTGTTTTACCCATAACCTTGAGATCAGCTTTTTTAGGGTTATCTGAATAGTTCTGAATAAATTCAATTTCTTCCTGTATGAATTTCAAATTTTTTTCATGAATATCTTCTTCTATAATGAGAGGAACATCCAATTCTTTAACAGGCTCAAGGGAAAAGAGAAACTCTTTTGTAACTTTTCTCAAGGATTGATGGTCTTTTTTCTTATATGTGCCGCTTATGTGAATCTGGCAAATCCTGCTCTTGAAAGCTCTCACTAACCTATATGTCTCATAGTAAGACCATAAATAGGCATGGGACACATCAAGACATAATCTCATTCCCGGATATTTTTTAAATGTTTTTTCCAAATCAGAAACAGAGATATTACTGCTTGGAGGGAGATTTTCCGTAGCCATGTTAAATCTGTATTTTTTTGTTATGTGCGGGGCGGGTAAAGCATCTGGATGAATTACCACATTTTTTGCATGTATCTCATCATACAGTGCTGAAATGATATCGAGTTGTCTGGAAATTTCTTTTCTATTTTCCGATTCACTGACTAGGTGAAATGGCGCATGAATACTTACATAATCAAGACCCCGCAACCAGGATTTGTTCGTCTCAGACAGTGAAAATGAATATAAACCTTCTTTTGAAGCAATGGTTAGTTCAAATCCTGAAATATCAAGTTTTTGAGCATAGTTTATGAGAGCATCCCAATTTTCCGTCCATCGCCATATAGTCCCTGATGCAAATCCAATGATTCTTCTCATGGCAGTTTTTTAAACGTCTTCTGGTTTTTTTAAAACCGCTTCTGTTTTTGTAGTGTTATCTCCCAGCGCATTCCAATCTTTACTGAGATTTTTTATGACTCATAACGTTGTCAGAGATTCTTTTCAATGGGTTTTTTATGATGTTTTTTGATAGATAAATGCCACGTTCCCTTTCTCGCAGGTGCTTTCAAAGCAGACGACAGCATTTTTAGGAATTCACTGCGTGGTATCTTCTTTGCGCCAAAACTCAGAAGATGTTCAGTAGTTACCTGACAGTCAATAAGTGTGAATTCCCATCTCAGGAGTTGTTGAACAAGTGTAACAAATGCAACTTTTGAAGCGTCTTTTTTTAGTGTAAACATTGATTCACCGAAAAAAGCAGACCCGAGTGCTACCCCGTAAAGCCCTCCCGCCAGCTCTCCTTCAAACCAGCTTTCAACTGAGTGGACATAGCCTGCGCTGTGAAGACGGATATAAGCCTCTCTCATTTCATCGGTTATCCATGTACCCCTGTCACTCCCCCGGTCCACAAGTGCGCACTTGTTTATTACTGCATCAAAATCCCTGTCCATAGTAACTTCAAAAATACCTTTCTTTATTGTCTGTCTGAGGCTTCGTGATATTTTCAGCTCCTGGGGCAGTAAAACGAGGCGTGGATCAGGAGACCACCATAAAATAGGGGAATCATCAGAATACCACGGGAAAATACCCATGGAGTAAGCGCGCAGAAGGCGCGATGTGCTGAGGTCTCCCCCTACTGCAAGAAGTCCGTTTTCTTCAGAAAGATGGGGTGGAGGGAAAACGATTTCATCTGACAAACGAAATACAGGCATTAAGTGGCAATCATTTATAAGATATAGTCAAAGGTTATCCGGTTTCCGTCAAAATCAATGTTGACATTCCCGCCCTTTGAGAGTTTCCCGAAAAGAACTTCCTCGGAAAGAACATCTTTAATATCTGTCTGAATAAGCCTTGCTAAAGGTCTCGCTCCATTTTGGGTATCATACCCATGCTCGGAGAGCCAGTTCCTCGCACTGTCTGAAACAGTAATGGCGACCTTTTTTTGCTGAAGCTGCTGCTGCAATTCGGTGATAAATTTATTCACCACCATTTCCATGATTTCCGGAGTGAGCGAATTAAATGTGATGGTAGCGTCAAGGCGGTTCCTGAATTCAGGGCCGAACAGTTTTTTAATGGCATCTTTACCTTTTGACCGGGTATCTTTTGTCCTGTTTCCAAAGCCAATAACATTCTTGCTCATGTCACTCGTGCCGGCATTGGAAGTCATGATGAGAATGACATTCCGAAAGTCAGCTTTTTTCCCGTTGTTGTCAGTCAAGGTAGCATAATCCATCACCTGAAGCAGGATGCTGAAAATATCCGGGTGTGCCTTTTCGATTTCATCCATCAGGAGGACGCTGTAAGGGAATTTTCTGATCGCATCCGTTAAGAGTCCTCCCTGGTCAAAGCCGACATAGCCGGGAGGCGCTCCTATCAGTCGGGCAACAGTGTGTTTTTCCATGTATTCGCTCATGTCAAAGCGTGTAAACTGTATGCCCAGAACCGATGCCATCTGTTTTGAAACCTCTGTCTTTCCTACACCTGTTGGTCCTGTGAACAGGAAAGAACCAATGGGTTTCTCAGGCGCCCCGAGACCTGCGCGCGCCCTCTTGATTGAAGATACCAGAGAATGAATGGCGCTATCCTGACCGTATACTGACTTTTTCAATTCATCCTCCAGCCCCTTCAACTTTTCCATATCAGATGTTGAAACCGTGCGTACAGGCACTTTGGCTATTTTTGCAACAACAGCTTCGATTTCAGGCTGTCCCACTGTTTTTTTACGGTCATACGAAGGGGAAAGCTTTAACAAGGCTCCAGCCTCATCAATAACATCAATAGCCTTATCAGGGAGAAATTTATCGTTTATATATTTAGCCGATAGTTCAGCTGCAGCCTTGAGTGCTGTATCCATAAACTTCACTCCGTGGTATTTTTCATAATAAATTTTTATGCCTTTCAATATATGAATAGTCTCTTTTACGTCGGGTTCATAAATCTCTATTTTCTGAAAACGTCTTGAGAGGGCTTTGTCCTTCTCAAAATAATTTTTGTATTCCTCATATGTACTTGCACCGATGCATCGTAATGTGCCGGCATTCAGAACGGGTTTGAGGATATTGGAGGCGTCCATCGAACCACCGCTCGTTGCGCCTGCTCCAACAACGGTATGTATTTCATCGATAAAAAGAATTGCCCCCTTGATAGCTTCAAGTCTTTTTATGGTCGTCTTGAGTCGTGCCTCAAAGTCGCCTCTGTATTTTGTTCCGGCGAGCAGTCCTCCCATGTCAAGCAGAAAGATGCGGGTGTTTTTCAGGATCTGGGGTATTTCGCCTTTGTGGATATGTAATGCGAGACCTTCAACAATTGCAGTTTTACCGACCCCGGGTTCACCCACAAAAACAATGTTGTTCTTTCTGCGCCTGCAGAGTACCTGGACCGTTCTTTTGAGCTCTTTTTCACGCCCGACAAGTGGATCAATGCCGCCTTCTGCCGCCTTCTGCACTAAATCAACGGTAAAGAGTTTTAAGGGGTCTCCTGTCGGAAGTTTTTTCTCGGGAACTGTCTCTGTGATGTTTTGTTCTTCTTCTGAAGGCTCAACTGCTGCCTTTGAAACACCATGGGAGATGCAATTCAGGACATCAAGGCGTGATATCCCCTCTAATTCAAGAAAATGCACTGCATGAGATTCTTTTTCAAGAAAAATAGCTGAGAGTATATCTCCTGCGTCGGCTTCCTGCTTTTCTGCAGACCTCACATGGGCAACAGCTGTTTGAATCACCCGTCTGAAACTAATGGTTGGTTGTGGATAATTGTCAGAATTATTCGGGAGCCTCGGTGTTTTTTTCTCAAAAAAGTCTTCGAGCAATGACTTGAGCTTTGCAATGTTTCCACCGCAGTTTGAGATAATCTCAATGCCCCATTCGTCATGAAGGAGGGCGAATAAAATATGTTCCACCGTTAGATATTCATGGCGCCGGGCTTTTGCGTCCCGTATCGTTGCCTCAATGGTTATTTCCAGTTCTTTGCTGATCATTCCTTCTCCATACTGCATTTTAGCGGGAAGCAATTCTGCTGGGAAAGGTCATGCACGCTGACTATTTTCGTTTCTGCAATCTCACGGGAATAAACACCGGCGAGTCCCTTTCCGCTTTTATGGACATGAAGCATTATCTGAGTGGCTTCCACAGGGTTTTTATGAAACACCTTTTCAAGGATAAGAACAACAAAATCCATTGTTGTATAATCATCGTTAAGGAGAAAAACCTTATAGAGCGAAGGGGTTTTTGTTTCCTGTTTCTCTTTTACCTCAAGTTCTTCCCCTGATTTTATTCTGTGTTCATCCATGATTTATATTGTAACCTGAAACGTACAATAATAAAAGCCATCATATATTTTTTTAATACATGACACACATATCAATATTTTTCTATATAAAAGGGTAGAAAAGGGGAGAAAAAGATTTTTCAGCTTGGTTTTTTCGTGGTACAGTGTTCTTGTGTATACAGTATGTTTTTTCGTTCAAACCATCGCGGGATTATGAAAAAAAAGACCACCATTACAAGACCGAGGATAACAGTCAATCCCTTTCCAAAGACGAAAACCGAGCCAAAATAGTTGTATATAAAGGTAAGGGGTATCATTCCGATAACTGTTGCCAGGGAGAAATTTTTTAGGGACATTTTTGTAAGACCAGCGCCATAGCTGACAACATCAAAGGAAACAATTGGGAGGAGCCGCGACAATAAAACGATTTTTGTCAGTATCTTATCTGAACAGTAGGTACAAAAGTTAATATGTCCGCCCAAAAAACGTTCAATGAAGTTCCGTCCAAGGTGTCGTGCGATTATGAAACTGATGTTTGCGCCGATAAACGCGCCTGTTACCGAGTAGACGGTTCCTAAGAATGCTCCAAAGAATGCGCCTGCCGCTATGTCGAGGGGCATGCTCGGGATGGGACTGAAAATCACTGCCAGCGCCATGACTGCCATGTAGAGAAAGGGTGCAAATCCTCCGGCATGAGCCAGCCATCTTTCTATCTGTTCTGGTTTAAAATAAGAGGTAACATCCCAGAAAAAATGGGAAACAATGAGAACAACGGCCAGCGTAAGGAAAATTGAGGTTTTTATCACCTGACGGGTATTCAATTAGGATATAATCTTACACATCCATACCATGGAAATAGTTATTTTCTCTTTCAAATACTGTGCCTTTAATCCTTTGTTTTGTCAATTGTTTCTTTATTGAAATGTTTGAGAAAGTCAATTGCAAGCATAATAATGATAGAGAGTACTGTTCAAACACACTGAAGAGTAAAGTTTAGAAGGCGTGATTTTCATAGCTACCATTTACTTGCCCCGGTTGGGTTATATATCTTGTAGAAATTTTAAAGTTGAATTGTAAAATTGTTTATGATAGAATGTAAATATAATTTACATCTTTTAAAAGATCTCTTTTTTCATAAACTAAAAAAAGATTAACCAAAAAACAGATCCTTATAATTAAGAAGGGGGCTATCATGTGTCCAAAAGAAATTAAAGCACGGTGCAGTTTTGCAGGGCAAAAAGATGTCTGTTTTTTGTGCGAAGATATGTTGGAGCACATAGACAGGAGATTTTTAGAAATTCCAATCAAATCAGAAAGAAGACATATGGACAGGAGGACATTTATTGTACCGATAGTATTTGAAAGGAGAATAGATTTCACACTTTGAAGATTAATTGCTCATTATTATTAATTGACATATCATATTCTGTAGAGGGTCCTATGTGGTGACGCAGAGAGCGGGCTCATCCCCTTCCGTCTTAATCATTTACCAACCTTTCTTCTTTTTTTTCTAAATTAAACATTTTTTAAAAGCTTATCAGGTGTTATTGATAATTTACTGAAATGTTGATTTTTAAATCATGCCTTAGCATATAAATTTCGATTAAAAACAAGTAGTTGAAAAAAGCACAGAAGAAAATCTCTCACAGCTATGATTTAAATCATGGTTTTTCCTGCGTATTAATTTTAAATTATTATGGGTAACGATGTTACCTGAAAATATAAGTGAAAGAAGGATAGGAAACAAAATGAGAAAACCAAGACATTCTAAAAATAATCACTTGACCGAAAGAGAAATTGAACAATTTTGCCAGAGCACTGAAGAGGTATTGACAAAAATAATTGACAGAGTCAGTCAAAAGAAGAAGGTAAAAACTAAAAAAAGTAAAGAAACATCAGAAAAAGAGCTGATAACCTGTAACCAATAAATCAGTATAGTTAAACTTCTATCAATATGAAAGGCAGAATCAGCTATGATTCTGCCTTTTTATACAGATTTTAAGCCCGCATCTTCAATGTCTATACTATCTAACTAAATATCAAAATAAAGTAAGCGAAAGTCTCAAGAGGGAAATTTTTTTTAGCTCAATAACTTCTCATTTAATCTGTGATAAAATGAGTAAACCCTATTAGAGATTTTACAATCTCTAACGGTATGCGCCGACGGTGGCTTTTTACCCCGTAAGACCTGTGGTCTCTTACGGGGTGAACCACCGTCGGTTCTGAAAGGTAATCGCTACACCA
The DNA here is from genome assembly GCA_030637135.1 of Nitrospirota bacterium. Taxonomy (GTDB): domain Bacteria; phylum Nitrospirota; class Thermodesulfovibrionia; order UBA6902; family BMS3Bbin08; genus DAOVVO01. The sequence continues at coordinate 71 of DAOVVO010000057.1, read as the reverse complement.
TCCCGTTAGAGATAAATTTACCCTCTTTTGCATTTAAGTTGAAGGTTTAAATTAAGAACCTATAAGATTCT
>DAOVVO010000121.1 GCA_030637135.1 Nitrospirota bacterium | reverse complement strand
TAAAGGATTCAGGACTCCCCACAGCACGTTTAAATAACAATCCATTACATTTCGGTTCATGCGGTAAAAGCTGTTTTATTGCTATTGGCGCTCTTGGGGTAGAAACAAAGCCAGGTGTCTACACAATACGTGTAGATGTTGGAGGGAAACGAGAACAGCTCAAGTTACTTGTAAGGCCCGCTGCTTTTCCTGAGATACACTTAACTCTGCCAGAGGAAAAAGTATTTCTCAGTCCTGAGAATTTAAAAAGGGCTCAGCAGGAAAGCAAGGAATTGAAGAAAATATGGAAGAAGATATCTGGTAAACTCTGGGAAGGAAGTTTTATTATGCCCCTTGAAAACAGTTTTTCAACTGCATTCGGTACAAAGCGAATAATGAACAAGAAAAAAGTGAGCGTTCATAGAGGACTTGACATAAGGGGTGAAAAAGGAGAAGAGATAAAGGCATCCAACAGGGGTCGAGTTGTTATGGCAGAGGAGCTTTTTTTCGGAGGTAATACAATTATTCTTGACCACGGGCAGGGAATATATACTGTTTATATGCATCTTTCAGGATTCAATGTTCAAAGCGGGGCTATTGTTTCAAAGGAGGATATTGTCGGGCATGTTGGTTCAACCGGCAGGGCAAGCGGACCGCATCTTCACTTTGGAGTAAAGGTGACGAATATCAATACAAACCCTGCTGTGTTCACAAAACTGGGTTTGTAAATTCTTAACATGTTCATTATTCCGGTTGCATATTAAGGTTGAATGAACAGAAACGAAGCGGACATCGATTGAGGGTTACAGTGAATGTCCTCTTTGTTCGATATCCCCACAAAATGTTGTTCTCTGGAACAGGGCATACCAGAAGGAATGTCTTATAAAGGTATGATTTTAATCATAGCTCATTTTGTGAAAAAGTTTTATTTTTATAATAAAAGAAGAAGAATTTTATAAAACGTTTATTCAGAATCTTATACGTGTAAAAAGAAGGATGATGAATAAACGTCAATAATAAACCTTTAACATAAAGGGAGGATATCTATGACTACCAATGAATTGTTCCGGGAAGCACAAAATCTTTTCATAGAGGGGAAGCATAAAGAGAGCATTGAATTTTTTACGAAAGCTATAGATGAAGGTGAGCACACAGAGATTGCCTATCTCAGTCGTGGTGTTGCATATCTTCAGACAAAAGAACGTGATAATGCCATAACAGATTTCAGCAAGGCGATGGATTTGAACAAGAAAAATCACAGAGCATATTATTATCGTGGAATATCGTACGTGTTGCAAAAGGATTTTGAAAAAGCGATCCAGGATTTTGACAGGTGCATAGAATTAAATTCTGATAATGCGGCTGCATTTTTTGCGAGGGGCACTGCCTATGCAGAGCTTGGAAAAGATGATGAAGCAGCAAAGAATCTTAAGACCGCGTTGATTAATTCAGAAGCGGCGCTACAGGGTTTTGCCGATACGTTCGGAGTCCTGAGAACACAGTTTGATAAATCATTAGCACTCATGACGGGTGAGAGAAAGCCGCCGTCTGTCGAGCTGTCGGGAAAGGAAACGGAAACTCTTAAAAAATGGCTTGAAGAATAATAGAGATATGTATTAAGATTTCAACATATTCTTGAAATTATAGTAAAATAAAAGATATTGAACTTCCTCTGAAAAAATAATCGCTAATCTTTTACATTCCAATTGTATTCAGCAATTCGGAAAAAGCGCGGAAAGAGATTTGCTGTTTTTCAGCGTTAGAATTTTCAAAAAATAGTGTAATGCCCGGCGTCACAGGGAAATTGAACATCAAGGAAGTGAGGGGTAAGATTGGATAGTGAAACAAAATTAGAGAAAATCGCGCGGTTGATTCGCTACTTTATCCTCATCTCCACAACGAAAGCCGGTTCCGGTCATCCGACATCTTCTTTTTCTGCTACTGATCTGATGACCGGACTTTTGTTTGGAAATATTTTTAAATTCAATTTAGACCGTCCTGAGCATCCTAATAATGACCGACTTATTTTCTCAAAGGGCCATGCATCTCCACTTTTTTATGCTCTGTGGACTGCAGCCGGTACAGTAACAGTAGAAGAACTCTTAACCTTGAGAAATTTCGGCAGCCTTCTTGAAGGTCATCCGACAACTGCATTTCGATATGTTGAAGCATCAACCGGCTCTTTAGGTCAGGGACTTCCCATCGGACTTGGAATTGCTTTAAACGCAAAATACGTTGATAAATTGCCTTACAGAACCTATGTGCTTCTCGGGGATAGCGAAATGGCAGAAGGTTCACAATGGGAAGCATTGCAAATCGCTGCACATTATAAACTGGATAATCTCATTGGCATCCTTGATGTGAACCGTCTGGGGCAACGCGGTGAGACCATGTACGGGCATGACCTCAGTGCATATGAAAAACGCATATCCTCTTTTGGATGGGAAACTATTCCCATTGACGGGCACGCAATGAAAGAAATCCTCACTGCCTATCAAAAGGCACTGGAAGTCACGGATAGACCTGTTATGATTATCGCTAAGACCGTGAAAGGAAAAGGAGTTTCATTGTTTGAAGATAAGAACGGCTGGCATGGCAAGGCACTTAAACAGGAGGACCTTAAAGGGGCACTTGATGAGTTAGGTGAAATTGATAAATCAGTCAGAGGAGAAATTTTGAAACCTCAGGACCTGAAACCTCAAAAACACATATCCCGGAAAATAGAAGAGCCTTCTTATGATTCAGAGAAGCCGGTTGCTACCAGGAAGGCATATGGAAATGCCCTGAAACGGATTTTCTCCGGAAACCCTGATATAGTGGTTTTAGATGCTGAAGTGAGTAATTCAACGTATTCCGAAATATTCAGGGAAGCGTATCCAGAACGTTTTTTTGAGATGTACATAGCTGAGCAGAATATGGTTGGTACAGCCCTGGGTTTTTCCACCAGGGGCAAGGTTCCCTTTGTCTCGACCTTTGCGGCATTTTTGACCCGTGCCTATGATCAG
>DAOVVO010000030.1 GCA_030637135.1 Nitrospirota bacterium | reverse complement strand
TAAGCACAATGTAAGGATTTGTTTCTTATTATATTCGCTCGCTTATGGCTCGCTGTTTCATTTAGTGGTCACCCTCCGGGTAAGCACAATGTAAGGATTTGTTTCTTATTATATTCGCTCGCTTATGGCTCGCTGTTTCATTTTAATGCGTTTGTATTAGTTCCCGCGGTGCCTCATTCTGTTCGTACCAGTTCTATCTCAAAGAGCACAGGCCACAGTTTTCCTGTAACGAATAAACGACCCTCTTTTTCATCATACGCAATACCATTGAGTACACCGACATTCTTTCTGCGGGCTTTACTGCTGAGAATCCCCTTAAGATGTATCCACCCCGTCACTCTTCCTGTACCAGGATCTATTATCGCTATAGTGTCAGTTTTCCAGACATGTGCATAGATTTTACCCCGGACATACTCCAGTTCATTGAGGTTCTCAACCGGACCATTATGGTCATGCACTTCAATCACACCTTTTTTTTGAAATGTTTCAGGATGTAAAAAATATAATTTCGCCGTACCATCACTCATAATAAGTTGTTTCCCGTCATGTGTAATACCCCATCCCTCTGTTGGATACCTGAATTTTTGTAACAGTGTAAAATTTTTCTTATCGTATACAAAACCAACATGTGACTTCCAGGTAATCTGAATCAATCTGTCGTTATAAACAGTAATGCCCTCACCAAAATAGTATGACGGTAATTTTCGGCTCTGCACTATATCTCCGGTTTCAAGATGGATCTTTCGCAGAGAGGAAAATCCATAACGACCTGTTCCCTCGTATAGTGCTCCGTCTTCAAAAGCCAGTCCCTGTGTAAATGCACCACTATCATGAGGATAGGTTTTGATAATCCGATAAGAATAAACAGGAATTATCTCTGAAGATGAGAAACTCCCTGATTCTTTTTTAAGGGTAGTTGTTAGTTTGTTCTGGATAGTGTTGGTATTGACATCACTGGGACGTGAACAGGAGACTGCAAAAAATACCCCTGAGAAAATACAGAGAAACAGCGCAAGAAAAGTGATAGGGTGCTTCATATATTTCTTCTTCCGTTTAAATTCTATGTACTACTTATTGACATAGCTCTTAATTTGACGATATTTTATCAGATATCTGAGATGATTATCCCGCGTAAAGAACAATTCAGCGGATGCTTAATTGGCCAGTGCCTTGGCGATGCACTTGGATTTCCAGTTGAGGGTTATCCTCCTGAAAGCTGCCGGAAATACGTAAAAGAGATATTGAAGAGCAAACGTGCAGAAAAACACGGGAGGAAACCATTTCTCTTCGGTCAATATACAGATGACTCTCAACTTGCGCGTGAGCTCCTTCAGAGTTATGCAGAATGTAGAAGATTCGATCCCCATAATTATGCACAACGCATAGCAGCAATTTTTTCGGAAGAGAGAATTGTCGGTCGTGGACGTGCAACAGAACAAGCAGCACAACGCTTAAAGAAAGGTGTATCATGGGAACATTCAGGAACGCCCTCCCCCTCTGCAGGAAACGGCAGTGCTATGCGGGCAGGTCCTGTAGGACTGATATGTTTTGACAATCCTGAGTATTTGATTCGGACTGCCTACGACCAGGGTCGTATCACCCATCAGGACTCGCGATGCTCTGCAGGTGCAGTTGCCATAGCAGGAGCTGTAGCACTATCTCTTCAGAGCACATCAATTGATACATATCAATTTCTCAACCAGCTCAGGGAATGGGTACAGACCATAGAGCAGTCAGTTGCCTCGTATATTTTAAAGTTGACTGAATGGGTATCCCTCCCACCTGAAAAAGCAGTACATGTCATTGCGAAAGCAGGTCTGGCTTCAGACTATACTGATGCCTGGGAGGGGATATCTCCTTTTGTAACCGGCAGCGTACTATGGAGCTTATACTCATTTTTAAGAACTCCTGAAGATTATTGGGAAACTATATGCACTGCAATCAGTGTCGGCGGAGATGTGGATACAACTGCTGCCATGGCAGGAGCTATAAGCGGTTCTTACCTCGGTCTGCAAGCACTACCATCAGACCTGTCCAGCCGTTTAACAGATCAGGGAACATGGGGATATGCTGAACTCGTCGACTTAGCCAAAAAATGCTACGAGCTGAAGATAGAATTGCTAAGAAAGAAATAATCTATCTGTTTACTGTTTTCTGTTTACTGTTTTCTGCTTACTGCTTACTGTTTTACTGCCTACTTCTTTTCCCGCCTTACATCTCGGTACGAGCCTGCCTGTCGGCAGACAGGTCGATTCCGACTTTTCCCGCGTTTCCCGCGTTTCCCGCTTTAGCCCTTTCCCGCTTTACATCCTTTCCCGTCTTTCCCGCCTTCTGTTCACTGCTTCCTGTTTTTTTACTTTCCCGCCTTTACGTTTTGTGCTGCTTACTATCTTTGCCTTTTCCCGCATTTCTCGCATTTCCCGCTCTTCTCGCTTCCTGCCTCCTATCTTTACAGCTTATACCCTATTTTTCTCAAAAACTCTTTTCTCTTTGTTTTGTCATCCTCTGTTTCTACTCCTCCTGGAGAAAAACCATCAATAACCCCCATAATTCCTTTTCCCTGTCCGGTTTCTGCAACAACAACCTCTACAGGGTTTGCTGTGGCACAATAAATAGTACATACTTCAGGACAGCCCTTGATAGCATTTAAGACATTAATCGGGAAGGCATTTTTCAGGGCAATGCAGAACACGTGACCGGCCCCAATGGTTTCCAGATTTTTGACACATGTATCAATCAATCCCCTATCGTTTCCCTCCCACCTGATTAAGCACGGACCTGATGCCTCTGTAAAGGCAATGCCGAATTGTGCCTGCGGTACAGTAGTGACAATAAGTTCGTAAAGATCTTCTGCTGTTTTTATAAAATGGGTCTGACCAAGTATAACATTGCTCCCTTCGGGAATATCTATTTTTACAGTCTTAAATTCCATAGAGATTTCCTCCTTCAATTTGGTAATTAGTTATGCATGATATGTAATGAGTGTAAAAAACATATGGGACTGCCGATTACACATTACGGATTACTCATCACGATTTATTGATATGTTATAATCAAAATAAATTTTTGGGGTCTTGTCAAGCACTAAATGACAAAATTCACTATTATTATTCTATTTTCATCTATCTGTTTTCTCTTCATTTTAATTCCTGCAAGAGCATTAACGGTCGAGATTATGGAGCCTGTGATAATTATTCAGGACAATAATATCTTTATAAATACAGGGCTTACTGATATTAAAGAGTTAGAAACCACAATTAAATCAGGAATTGAAAAAGAAATTGTATTTACTATTGAGCTCTTCAAGGCATGGAATTTCTGGCCCGATGAATTCGTTGTGTCAAAAAAAATTCATAAAATTATAAAATATGATGACTTACGGGGACAGTATCTGGCATCGTCTAATGACGGTACTGAGGAAAATAAAAAAAAATTCAAGAATTTTGATGCCTCAATGAAAGACTGGTTCTTTACCACTAAAGAGGTGAAACTTGCAAACATCAAAGAACTTGATCCGGGCAATTATTATATAAGGGTTGTGTCAGAATCAAAAAGCAGAAAACTCCCGCCTGTCATAGGCTTCTTGATGCTCTTTATCCCTGAAGTGGAGATGAGTTTGGCCAAAGAATCACAGGTATTATTAAGTATCGGGAATTAACAATGAAGAATTTCAAAATACTTCTCGCCCTCTTCACACTCAGTATTCTTGCAATAGTTGTTACCGGCATGGTTCTTAATTTCATCGGCATTGAGCATGGCCCGCTCATTATAAAGATTGGTTTCATTTTCATAGTGGTAAACGTGGTTCTGTACTTATTGCTCTTAATATTCTTTGTAATCCGGACCCTTATTAATTTTTATATTGAAAAAAAACAAAAAATTGCAGGCTCAAAATTCAGGACAAGACTGGTCATTGCCTTTGTCGGACTAGCGCTCATCCCCGCTGTTCTCCTCTTTATTCTCTCTAATCAACTTATAAACAATTCTATTGATAAATGGTTTTCATTGGAAGTTCAAAGGCCCATAGATGATTCAATGAGCATCGCCAAAACTTTTTATTCAAGGGAGGTGAAAAACGTTAAAGAATATGCGGAATTTCTTTCTTCAAATTATAATTTTATAGACGTCAAGAAAACGATAAAAAACCAAGAAGGTAATTTTAAAGTTTATTTTTTTAAAAAACCCGGACAATCAGAATTTATTCAGAAGGTATTTGATGGAGTTTCCGATACAGAAATAGTTTCAACTGAAGGCGGAGACATTATAAGGGCTGCCTCTCCGGTTCGAGAGGGGGGTAAAATTACAGGTGTTGTAGTAGTTGAAACAATCTTTTCTAAAGACTTAGTTGATAAATTGGAATTAATCAGAAGGTCTTATAATGAATATCGCCAGATTGAAATTCAGCAAAACCCCATAAAATTTCTGTATTTTTTTGTGCTGACAATCGCTACACTTCTCATTATTTTTCTTGCGCTGTGGGCAGCTCTGCGGATTGCCAAGGGCATAACGGTACCAATCAGGTCTCTAGCAGAGGCTACAGATGAAATAGCCCATGGTAATCTTGATTTCAGAATTAATCTCAAACGGGATGATGAAATAGGACTCCTCATTAATTCTTTTAATAAAATGGTGGGAGAATTAAAAGAGGGGAAATATTCTCTTCAGAAAGCATATACAGAATCAGACCAGAGAAGACTCAATATGGAAGCAATCCTTGAAAATATAAACACCGGTGTTATTGTTCTGGAGCGCTCAGGAAGAGTAGCAACGTTAAACAATGCAGCGTGTTCCATGCTCAACGTGAAGCGCGAAAATATTATCGGGAAAAGTCATAACGAGATCTTGGGAAATATTAAATCCGACGATTTAAATGCAATGCTCAAAAAGCTCGATGAAAAGGATTTTAAATTTACGGAGGGAGAAGTACATGCCTATTTAGACGGTAGGCCTGTAAATCTCAGGGTTTATATAATGGTACTAAAAGGCTCTAAAGGCAATGTTATTGGAATGCTCGTTGTGTTCGACGATCTCACTGAAATTATTGCCGCCCAAAGGGCAATCGCCTGGCAGGAAGTGGCAAAACGGATTGCCCATGAAATAAAAAATCCCCTGACACCGATTAAACTTTCTGCTGAAAGGCTCTTAAAAAAATGGGATGAAAAGACCTCAGATTTTGAAGATGTACTAAAAAGGTCAACAAAAACAATAGTAAAAGAGGTAAATGGTCTCATAAATCTCGTCAATGAATTTTCCCGATTTGGCAAAATGCCAAAAATAGACCTTAAACCTTCAAATATTAATTCAATAATACAGGAGGTAATAGAGCTATACATTGACTTGAAAGAAATACAAATCATGACATCCCTGCAGGACATCCCGGATATTGACGTAGATCAAGAACAATTAAAAAGAGCAATAATAAACCTTATAGATAACTCAATTCAGGCAAAAACAGAAAAAATATGGTTAAATACCTCATACGATCCATCCTTGGAAGTCATCAGAATAGAAATTGCGGATGAAGGTATCGGAATAAGAAAAGAGGAGAAAGATAAGCTTTTTCTTCCCTACTTCTCCACCAAAAGTGACGGGACAGGGCTTGGGCTTGCGATAGTAAGCACCATAATATCAAAACACAGAGGTTATATAAGAGTAAAGGATAATGAACCAAAAGGAACACGGTTTTTGATCGAACTCCCTGCCGGACACAAATAAATGACATTCTACGTATATATCTCAGGATCTCTGCATAGACAAAATTATAACATTCAGCATTTTTTATGGTGTATTTTTATGATGCATAGTATCTCGTATATCTTCCATAAAACACGGGGGGAAATATGACAAGAGAACTTAAACCTACAGTCCTCGTGGTTGATGATGAAGAAAGCATACTCGAAACCCTTTCAGGGATTCTTAATGATGACGGGTATGAGGTAGTTACGTCCTCTTCGGGTGAGCAAGCCCTGACCTTCGTCAAGGAAACTTCTCCAGAAATCATATTATTGGACGTATGGATGCCCCGTGGTATTGATGGACTTGAGACGTTGAAAGCAATTAAGGAACTATCTCAGGAACCCATTGTAATAATGATTTCCGGACATAGCAATATCGATACTGCTGTTCAAGCAACGAAGCTCGGGGCATATGATTTCTTGGAAAAACCTCTCTCGCTTGAAAAAGTCCTCATTACTATTAAGAGGGCAATCGAAAAGATGAGGCTTGAAAATGAAAATATAGCATTGAAAACACGTATATTGCAAAAATTTGAGATAGTTGGTGAAAGTCCAAAGATAAAGGCACTTAAGAGCGAGATATCAAAAACATCTGCTACCCCGAGTAGGGTTATTATCTTCGGTGAAAGTGGTTCAGGCAAGGAACTCGTTGCAAGGGCATTACATGAATCAAGTAATCGAAAGGACGAGGGTTTTGTAGAGGTAAATTGCGCTGCTATTCCTCATGAACTGATTGAAAGTGAACTTTTTGGTCATGAAAAAGGCTCTTTTACAGGCCCATATGCACGTAAAAAGGGCAAGTTTGAACTTGCGGATAAAGGGACTCTTTTCCTCGATGAAATCGGGGATATGTCACTTGCTACACAGGCAAAGGTTTTAAGAGTTATTGAAACACAGGAATTTCAGAGGGTTGGCGGAAGCAAAAAATTAAAGGTAGATGTAAGAATAATTGCAGCTACAAACAAAAATCTTATTGAAGAGATTAAAAAGGGGATTTTCAGAGAAGACCTCTTTTTCAGACTGAATGTAATACCCATTCATGTCCCCCCGCTGAGGGAGAGAAAGACTGACATACCGCTACTCGTTGAATACTTTCTCACTAATTTTGCACAACAATATGGGCAAAAAACAAAAAAAATAAGCAAGGCAACAATGCGTGGCTTAATGGCGCATGAATGGCCGGGCAATGTAAGAGAACTCAAGAATACAATTGAACGGTTCGTCATTATGGCTCAGGATGAAATTATTGACGCACAATATATCCCTTCACTGAGGGAGCAAAGGACAGATTATTCCAGCTATAAAACACTGCGGGAGGCAAGAGGACAATTTGAGAAAGATTTTATTCATAAAAAACTCCAGGAAAATAATTGGAATATATCAAAAACAGCTGAAGAGCTGGAAATTGAAAGGAGCAACCTTCACAGAAAAATTAAATCATTAAGAATTAATACTCCATAATAACAACATTATTACCTCATTTATTATCTCTCCTGACCAGCATCTTGAACGCTTAAATCCTTTTTAACACCTGTTGCTTCAGGCGATGGAGTAAATGGGTTCGACTGGGGCGGAGTAACCGATCGGCGCTCACGAGCAGGTCGTTTGGGAACTGACCGACGAGGCGGCGTTTTACGCGTGGGTCTTTTGGGGCTGACTGTTGGAGGTTGTCGACGAGGTGCTTTAAAAGCTTTGACATCCCTAAGCCTTACTTCAATTGATTTTCCTCTACTTGAAAGGACTACTTTATCTTCCTGTATATCTTCAACAATATAGCCTGCAACTATGTCTTTAAGACGATAGAGTTTTGAAATTTTCGTTGCTGGATCCTCAAGAATAGCGCCCTTTTCACCATCCATAATTATCGTTCCAAAAAGTTGAGGTTTACCTCCGTTTGCAGTTTCTGATGGGGAATCTTCTTCTTTATTCTCAGTCCTCAATGGATGAAAGAGGTTTTTCTGAACAATCACATTATAGGATGCCTTATCTAGTTGCTTTTGTTTTCTTCCTGCAGGCTTCTGTCTTATGCCTTTTTTTCCCAGCTGTAGTTTTCTTTGAACTTCTTCTTCCGGTATATATTGAGGCACAACCCACACTCTATAAAACTTGAAGCCTAAAAATGCAATAATTATCAGGAGGATTACATTTATGAGAAAGTAATTACGCAGCAATTTTGTCCTCTTTCTTATCTGTTTCCGGTGTCTGAGCCTTTTTTATTAAGCCTTTTACTACTAATGTAATATATACATCCTCAGGATTTTTAACATTTGTTACACGGATTTTTGTCGTTGTAACACTAAGGATTAAAGGTGATGTTTTAATTTTATAGAGCATATCTTTTAATTGTGCAGTTGAAGCAATAAATCCTATTTCAACTGGAATACTGATGTATAATCCATTTTCCACAGGATTCAGAGCTCTTTCTGATTTTATGTCTATTCTGAGGGGTTTCGCTATGCTCTTTAATATCCTCTGAATCTCAGCAGCTACAACAGGAGGCTTATCTCCCATGAGCAGACCCTTCTCAAGGTTGTTCAGTTCAGCGCTGACAGCCTGCAGATTATTCCGAATTTCATCCTCTTTCAATATTTTATGTAACTGTCTTTCAAGAGTTATGCGTTTAGTCTCTATATGCTCTGCCGCTGAAAATCTAAAATCCCTGTACCAGGAAACTCCACGGAACATTACAATTAAAAAAACAACGATTATTCCCGCTAATAAAAATTTCTTTTCCCTCTGGCTTATCTTGAAAGGTAGATTCATTTAGTCCCCTTTTAACTCTATAACTCTGTCTTATCCCTTTTAATCTGTGAGCTTATAACTTCGGAAGTTTTCACCTGTCTGACAACTGCAGCTTTTATTTTAAAACCCTCTTTACCCCTTCTCTTCGTAATTGAGCCGATAAATTCAACCTCTTCCAGAAGCGGAGAATTTTCGAGTATTGATATGAGCGCAGAAGATGACGAAGCCTGTCCGCTCACTATAAGTTCTCCCTGTAAATCCTGTCGCTCCTCGTCAAAAATCTCTTTGTAATCAAAATTTGTAAGCCATGCATCAGTAGGTATTATACGCGTTAGCTCAGATAGTATATCTAAGAGGATGTCTCCCTCTTTTTCAGCACGCAAAAAGTCCCTTTTCTGTTTGAGGGACAGTAAATCCGTAGAGATATTTTCTATAACCTTTATCTTTGGTTTATTTTCTCTCAGTGCTTCCTCTATTTTATCTAACCGTTGTTTCTCATTTACAAGCACTCCCGACAAAATACCAATAACTAAAAACAGGATCAAAAATCCAGCTATTTTTGCAATCAATGGACCTGTTTTCCCGGTGGCAAAATCCTTTTTATGAGGCAAAAGATTAATTCTCAAACTCCCCAAACCAAATCCCATATAGCATGCACCGATTGAGGGAGCAAGTTTCAGGCTGTCTGTGGTTTTATCTCCCGGGAAAAATTGCGCTACGGAATTTACAGATTGAACCTTCATATCCAGTTTTTCCTCCAGAGCGCCGGAGAGTTCAGGAGAAAAAGCACTGGTCCCGGTAAGTATGATTTTTTTAACTTTCCCCCGGTACCTGTCTATTTTGAGAGATATAATTTCTCTTGTAATATCATCAACAACTATATCTAAAGGATTTTCCTGATTAAAGGCAAAAGATTTTATTTCTATACAGAGACCGCCTTTGAGGACAGCGATATAAGCTTCGTTTGCGTTCATCAAAAGTGTTATGCAGAACTCATCTTTTCTCCCGAATATATCCGGTTTATTTGTAACACCGAGACTTTCCCGCCAGCCACCCATCACTATTCCGCTATACTCAATGGAATTGAGTAATGAAAAAGGAGAAAGGGTGACAATCTGTGGATTGAGTGATAATTTATCAAGAAATCCATTCACATAATCTATTTTTTCTCTCTGTACAGCTGTTATTAGTACGTTGCATGTAGTCTCTTTCCTTTGTATAACCTGTAAATCATAAGACACAGCTTCTACCGGAAATGGAATATGCTTTTCAATTTCAAATTTCATCATATTGATGAAAGCATCCTTCCCTTTACCTTTAGGTGAGGGAACCTCAATGAACTTAACAATAGACCATTGATACGGGATGCTTACGAATGCGGTGCTGGCTGGACTTACATATTGAGAGATAAAGCTGTTAATCTCGGAAATTGTTTCGTCGTCATCTACGGATGGAAAGGTTGATGAATATAAGACATGTACACCTGAGAAATCATTTTTAAGACAGGTGATTATAATGGTGTCGTCTTTAAATTCTACGCCTGTAAATGGTGCAGAGAACTTACCCGATATAGTTGTCATTCCAATAGAGAGTCTTAAGTTGACCGTTGTTGTGTTTTAACGTTGCTTTTATTGTCCTTTTAATTGTAGCATCAGAAGTTTTTCCGGTGGATACTATTGTAAAAAACATGGATTTTAATTTACCTCCCCGTGCTGCTTGTCTCACATCATACAAAGGATTTTCTTCTCTCTGTCTGACTATATCTTCTCCTACCTGGATACCCAAAAGCGCTTCGAGCACTTCTTGTGGTGCGGTATTGACATTAATTTTTCGCGTTCCCCATGTGGTAAGATATTTCACAAGCCCCCTATATTCTTTCTCTTTTTCTTTTTTATCTGAGCCGTAAAAAATTTCCGGGGTAACCCCCTTCACGAGTAAAAGTTCCTCAACGACATCAAAAGGGGCATCCTTACAGCTATAAGGCATTTGGAGTGACTGGTAATAATCCTCCTCTGCGCCATTTAACATATGCAGATCATTCGAATCTCTCCAGTCAATTATTGAATCAACCACTGTATCAACCTCATCAGTCTCGAGTCCCGTATTTTGAACAAGGTTTTTTAATTGCTGAAGTGATGCTGTATTTATATTCAGTTTTCCATCTTCGTCTGTAATAGTATAAGAAAAGCTTCCCATCCCTAAAGTGTCCTCCCGTACAGGTTCTTCTTCTCCTCCTTCAAAAACTAAGAGACCTTCCTCATTGAGATACACATATGATGCCTCTTTTACTGATAAGATTTCAATCTTTGCTCGTTCAATCCCAGCGAGGGCTAATTGATACGATTCTTCCTCTTCCTTGAAATTTCTTGTGATATTCACTTCAGTCCGCATTGAGTAAGAAAATTCCCCGACAATTGCCACGAGGATAACCATCACCCAGAGCACAAGTAAAAGCGCAACAACACCCTTTTCATTGTGTATGTGGTCTTTCAGGCAGAAGATTGTATGTACCCGAATAAAACAATCTTTTTTATTACATTTTTTTAACACTGTCTACTAACCCCATAGGCAGCGTGATAAAAAATGGCTGGAAATACGCTATCTTTACCCTCACTGCAACCGGAATTCCCTCGCCTAAGTCCCAGGACTCCTGCCATTCCTCTTCAAAAGAGGAAAGATACTCAAATGTAATTTCACCAATATCAGAATCTATAATTTCTTCGTTCTCTGCAATCTTATCCAGAAAATTTTTATCAGGCAGTTTTCCCTCAGTAAAAACCAGGGACCCGTCACTGTATGAATACCTGACCCATTTGAACCCGCCGTCTCGAGGCTCAACAAATGACGTTACAAATAAAAGCGAATTGGCATCACCTTCAAATACCACAACTTTCTCCTGTTCTATCTTCATGTTATAAGGATATGCTGATTTTACATTCTGAGAAATGAGTCCCGATAATGCCCTTAATCTCTGAGTTTCCCGCGTCTCTGATTCTCCTTTTTCCCACGCCTTTATGCCCAGACGAAAACCACTGCCGATTATAAGGGCAACCATACTTAATATTGTTAGTGCCAGAATAAGTTCAAGAAGGGTAAAACCGGTTTTTTCCCTGAGAAACCGGAGATTGTAATATGCGCACACCTTGCCAGTATTAAAAACATTCATTAAAAGATTATTCATGCTTCTTCTTTCTCCACTGCCTTTAAACTTACCAGCTCAACTGATTTCTGTTTATGTGCTCTATTAGACCATGATACTTTTACTTTTATTATCAGCATATTATAATCTGATTCCTCAAGTTCTTTATTAAGCTCTTCATACGGTTGAACGTCTGATTCCCATGTAAACCCGTCCTCAAATTCACCACTATCCTGAACAGGTTCAACGGATAATTCTTCCATCTTGTCCTTTGCATGGACAACTGCCCTTGTATAATCACATGATGCCCTGCTCGCTCTTAACCCACCTGAAAATAATTGCATAACCATTACAAGGCTTATCGACAAAATTGTAATTGCGACTATTACTTCTATAAGCGTAAATCCACCACTCCGGGAAGTGCAATGCGCATACTGTACATTGTGACTTTTAAAGCACCTGACTTTTTTGTTATTCATTGTTAAAATCTACACGAGACTTTTCTCTACCTCTACCCTTCCTGTAATTTTATTTATTTTTATAAAAAATGTTTTGCCCTTTTGATTCTTAATCTCAAGAATGCCTCCTCCTGAATTGCCAAGGGGGAAAAAATCT
>DAOVVO010000007.1 GCA_030637135.1 Nitrospirota bacterium | reverse complement strand
ATACATAATGGCGTGCTCCTTACATCGGGGAAAAAAGAAGAGTTTTCAAGCCGTAACGGCGGATTTGAAGAATTCTTCCTGGAGATAACGGAGGGAACAACCAATCCAACTGAAAACAAATAAAAAGATAAGAAATATTCTCATATTCGACCCAAATCCCAAAGGGTTAAGCTCCATTGCGGCGAAATTGGAAAAAGACAGTTGCTCTGTGCATGGGTTCAGGACAATTGAAAAATCTATCGAATATACTAAAACTGCCACTCCTGATGTTATATTGCTTCGACTCACTGATGCACTCAAGAAAAAACACGTGCATTCTTTTCAGAAAATCGGTCCTGTAATAGGAATTCCGGGAAAAGATTCCAACAATGCAATAAAAAAGGCATTTAGGTTAGGTATCGAGGAACTTATCGTACAGCCTTATACCCCTCTTGAAATAAAACTTAAAATCGAATATTGTCTGCAGAAAAAACAGTATATTGACAGGCTGAAGAAAGAAAAGCAGCATCTCAATGCGCTTCTTGAGATTACATCCCTCATTTCATCTTCTCTTAACTCCCATGAAATACTGCATTTCATGGTTAAAAAGATTGCAGAAGTAATCCCTGTGGTCAGATGTTCCATGATTCGTATAGAACATGAACAAAACTTTGCCTATGTAATAGCAACTTATGAAAATCCCCGGATAAAGACTATAACCCTTGACCTTGACAAATACCCGGAAATTAAAGAAACCATCATTACAAAATCTCCTGTAATTGTAAATGATGTAAACACCGACCCCTTAATGGCAGAGGTGAGGGAGACAATCATTCCGTTAGGAATAAAGTCAATCATTGTGCTGCCTGTTTTTTTCAAGGATACAGTTATCGGGACGCTGTTTTTGAGAACGTCCCGCAGGGAAAAATCATTTACTGATGAAGAAATCATGTTTTGCCGCACTGTCGCAAATACATCTGCCAATGCATTATATAATGCATTTCTCTATGAAAAATCAGAGAACGAAAAAGTACGCCTTGGCAAATTGGCAATCACCGATTTTCTCACAGGACTCTATAATACGCGTTATCTCTATCACCGGCTTGAAGAAGAATTCAACAGAGCTCATCGTTATAGTACGCCTATTTCCTGTTTGATGATGGATATTGACCTGTTTAAACGCATAAATGACGCTTACGGACACAAGACAGGAGACCGTGTTTTAAAGGAATTTGCACATTTTTTAAAAATCAATGTGAGGAAGACCGACATACTTGCCAGATACGGAGGCGAAGAGTTTATTATCTTACTGCCCAATACATCACATGACGGGGCACTCACTGAAGCGGAGCGTCTCAGTCTCTGCATAAAAAGACATAAATTCAAATCACTTAAAAGTAAACGTGTTATTACTGTAAGTATTGGTATAACTACATCACCGCATAAAGATATTTCCAGCAGTGATGATTTAATTACCTGTGCTGATACCGCTCTCTTTAAAGCTAAGAACACAGGCCGAAGCAAGGTAATAGTCTATTAATGAAGCTTTTTCCCCTGCTTTTTATCCCGAAGATTTTATCCTTTAAAAATTCTCTCAACGGCAAGAAAATAGTGAACAGGCTTCCATTTGTATTGCTGGGCGTCATCTTCTGGATATTCGTATATACAATCTTCTGTAAAATCCTTTTATATTTTAAAGGTATTGAAATCTTTGGAGACATACTTGCTGCAAAACTCCTCTCCATGATTTTCCTGTCTTTCTTATCCTTCATGATTATGAGCAGTGTTATTACAGCGCTCTCAACGTTTTATCTGTCGCGGGATATTGAACTCCTTCTAACCAGTCCTGTAAACATGAAAAAAATTCACTCTGCCAAGACAACCGAAACATTCCTTGCTTCTTCATGGATGGTTGTCTCGTTCGCGCTGCCGGTACTTATTGCCTATGGAGACGTATATAAAGCCGGGGTTTTTTATTTTCTGGGATTGCCTTTTATATTTATCCCTTTTTTATTGATTCCACATGGCATCGGTATAACGGTAACGCATATTATTGCCAAGGCGCTTCCTGCCAGAAACGCACGTGATGTGCTGATGTTATTAGGCATTATATCCCTCTTAATAATTTTTGTGCTTTTCAGATTTCTTCGGCCTGAACAGTTTTTAAATCCTGAATCTTTCCCAACGCTCATTGAGTACTTAACGAACATCGGAACGGATTCAGTCTTTATGCCGTATTACTGGATAAGTCAGTCCTTGCTTTCCATGCTTACAGGTGAAAAAAAAGACAGCATTTTTTACACGCTTGTGCTTATGAGCAACGCTGCCTTCTTTCTGTTAATTGCCTCATGGAGCGGTTCCCTTTTGTACAGGGATGCCGTGAATAAGGCATTAAGTGCAAAGAGAAGGGGAACCAGATTCCCGATTGAAAGGTTTTTTCCAGGCACAATGCCAAAACTAAGAACCGCCTTGCTGGTTAAAGACCTTAAAATATTTTTAAGGGACAACAGCCAGTGGCCCCAGCTTTTTCTCCTGCTGGCACTTGTGGTGATTTACATATATAATTTCAAGGTTTTACCGTTAGAGTCGATTCCAGAGGCATCGTTTATCGTCAGCAATTTTATCGCATTTATCAACCTTGGTCTTGCCGGTTTCGTGCTCTCTGCAATTGCCGCACGGTTTCTGTTTCCAGCGGTAAGCCTTGAAGGTCAGGCTTTCTGGGTTATTAAGACCTCTCCTGTGACCATGAAAGATTTTCTGCGCAGTAAGCTTATTTCAGGACTCATACCTTTAATAATACTTTCGGAGATACTCGTCTTTATAACAAATGTAATACTACAAGTAAACGGGACTATGTTAATTATTTCTCTGGCAACAATTCTTTTAATGAGCCTTGCTATCGGGGGTCTGGGGATTGGTCTGGGAGCTGCTTATCCAAATTTTAAATATAACAACATAGCTTCAATTCCCATGGGTTTCGGTGGAATCCTTTTCATGATTTTGGCCCTTTTTTCCGTAACACTCACCGTGCTTTTAGAGGCATGGCCCCTTTACCTTTATATTAATGGTAAAGTAATTAGTAAGGCATTCAGCACCTGGGAGATTATTCAGACATGCATCAGCCTCACATCAGTAATTATTTTAAGCGTTGTATGTTTCTATGTTCCCCTCAGGATTGGCGTAAAAACCATAGAGGGTGAGAAGTGGATGTAATCACAACCCACATCAATTCCGATTTCGATGCAATTGCATCAATGGTGGCAGCGAAAAAATTCTATCCTGACGCCATAGCTGTCTTTTCCGGGTCACAGGAAAAAAGTGTACGGGACTTTCTTGCCAAGTACCCTCCTGACATAACGTTTCACAAAATCAAAAAGATCGATCGTAAAAATATCAGTCGTTTAATCCTTGTGGATGTGAAAAACAGGGGAAGAATCGGACAGTTTTCTGAAATTTTAGATAAAAGGGGACTGATAATCCACATTTATGATACCCATCCACCGTCTGCCGAGGGCATAAAGGGACAAAAAGAGGTCATAGAACCTGTCAGCGCTACAACCACAATTTTCATAGAGATGATCAAGCAGAAGAAAATTCATATTTCTCCTGCGGAAGCCACGCTTTTTGCCCTGGGTATCTATGAAGAAACAGGCTCTCTTATTTTTCCCTCTACGACTGTACGAGATATTACCGCAGCAGCATATCTCCTTAAAAAAGGAGCAAATTTAAATGTGGTTTCAAATTATATCACCAGAGAACTTGCCCCTGAAGAGATAGAACTGCTCAATGACCTCGTCCATGCGGCAAGGGATTACATTATTCACGGTTTACGGATAAAAATCGCCCGGGCTTCAAGAGACAGGTACATAGGGGATATAGCCTCTTTAGCACATAAAGTGCAGGGGATTGAAGATGTTGATGCACTCTTCCTCCTCGTTATGATGGAAGATAAAATTTATATCATAGCCAGAAGCCGTGTGGCAGGAGCAGATGTCTCAGAGATAATAAAGCCCTTTCACGGAGGTGGTCACCCAACGGCAGCATCTGCAGTTGTCAGGGACCTGTCATTAGAGGAAACAGAAGAAAAACTGGTAACTATATTAAAAGAAAAGATAAGACCCGTAAAAACTCTTAAGGATATTATGACGAGCCCTGTTAAGACTATCCGGTGGGATAACACTATTAAAACTGCGGAACTGACCATGACGAGATACGGGGTAAACGTCCTGCCAGTCATAAAAGGTAATATTTATAAGGGGATTATATCCCGGGAAGCCGTGGAAAAGGCATTGTTTCACGGTTTTGGAAGAAGCAAGGCTTCTGAGTTCTGCACAACTGACGCGTTCACAGTAACTCTAGATACGCCTATTCATGAAGTTGAATCGTTAATGATAGAACAAAACCAGAGATTTATGCCTGTAATTAAAAATGAGCACATAATAGGAGCTATAACGCGAACTGACCTTCTCAGGTCACTTTATGAAAGCCTCTTGAGAAAAGATAGAATTGCTCAAGAAAGTGTATTCAGGAAATCTTTCATCGGGAAAAACGTTTCCTCTGACATGAAGGATACATTTCCAGGAGAAGTATTTAACATACTGAAACTTTCAGGAGAGGTTGCAAAAGCACTTAATTGTTCAGCCTACCTCGTTGGGGGCTCAGTAAGAGATCTCTTACGGGGAGAATCAAACCTTGATATTGACATTGTAATCGAGGGAGACGGGATACTCTTTGCACAGACACTTGGCAAAAGACTGAGAGCAAAGGTAAAAACTCATCAGAGATTTAGCACCGCAGTTGTAATCTCGGACTCAATGAAATTTGATGTAGCAACCTCGCGGACTGAATATTATGAATCCCCTGCTGCACTGCCAAAAGTTGAGATATCTTCAATAAAAAAAGATTTATACAGAAGAGATTTCACCATAAATACACTTGCAATAAAATTAAATCCAGATAATTTTGGTCAACTACTTGACTTTTTCGGAGGGCAAAGAGATATCAGAGAAAAAACCATAAGGGTTTTGCATAATTTAAGTTTTATTGAGGATCCCACAAGGGCATTCAGGGCTGTGAGATTCTCGGAAAGGTTTGGCTTCAAGTTAAGCAAGCACATAATAAATTTAATTAAAAATGCTGTGAGAATAAACCTCTTTGATAAGCTCTCGGGTTCAAGACTCTATGACGAACTGAACCTTCTCTTTCTCGAAACAAAGCCTTCGAAAACAATCAAAAGACTGTCAGAATTAGATCTTATGAAATTCATTCATCCAAATCTGGAACTGACCAGAGAGCTTGAAGAAACCTTCGAAGCAATACAGGAAACGTTTGCATGGTTTAAGCTTCTCTTTTTAGAGGAAGAAATAAACAAAGCCCATCTTTTCCTGATGGCTCTTTTTGAAGGACTCAAGACACACGAACGTGAAAAGGCACTGCAAAGACTTGCTGTTCCCCCTCGGGCAAAGAAGGAAATACTCGAGGGGATTAACCAGTCAAATGTGGTTTTTTCAAGACTACAAAACGTATTAAAGGAAGAAAAACTCATCTATAATACATTTCAGCCGTTAAGCCTGTCTACCATCCTCTTTATAATTGCCAAAGCTAAAGATGAACAACAGAAAAAAGCACTATCGCTGTATCTGACAACCCTGAGGAAAATTAAACCCGTGCTTACCGGTAAAGATTTAAAGGATATGGGGTATCTTCCGGGTCCCCTCTTTAATAAAATATTTAAGGCAATTCTAGAAGCGAGACTTGAAGGAAAAATCAAGAGCCGTGAGGAAGAAGAAAAATTTGTGAAGAAACATTTTCATGATTAAGAGGAATTTATAATCCTGATTGATTCGATTAGTTCTGATATAAATTTAGAAAAATATTTAATATATTGTTAGGTATCTGATCAATACAAAATATTAGAAATTTATTATATGTCGAAATCATTGCCTATATATCAGATAAAACCTGATAAAATCTGGCATACTTACATGTTTCGAGCTCGAAAATTAACTCGATCTGCTGTTGAAACGGACTCCAACATTAGAATAAAACCAAAAGAAACTGATAATGAGTTAATATGCAAACGTAAAACCAAACCTGCATCATTTTATCATTCTCTTCATGCTATAGTTTTCAATATATTTGTTGCTGAATATAGAATAAATCTTATTGCAAATTCTAATAGAATAGAAAACTATACACTTGAGAACATAATTAAGGAAAACGAGAATCTTCAATTAAATAAGAAAAAGAAGAGATTTAAAGACCTGAGCTTATATGAAAGGTGGAGGAACATATTAAGATTATTGAAAGTAAAAGAAACAAGAAAATATATTAATGCAGTTAAGAGTTTGAATAAATGGATAAAATATAGAAACAAAATTGCACATGCTGATTATAAAAAAATTAAAATTTTAATATTACTCCAGGGCAAGCACTTAGTTGTTATGAAGCCGTTATAAGAGCAATATTTGAACTAAATGTTGCCTTGGATGGCGGGAAAAGACTTGAAAACATGAGACAAAAAAAGAAATGAGTTTAAAAGTCAAGTCTTAGACTATATTGTGGATTAATTCAAAGATATTTAAATATTAAAAAACCTAACCTCCAACTCAGGAGACGGTCCCACCTACGAGGTGGGACTATGTCTGAAAGGAGCCATTATGGGCGTTGTGAAAATTATGCCGTGCCTGGATATGAAAGATGGTCGAGTAGTGAAGGGGATACATTTTGTCGATTTGAAAGATGCGGGTGATCCTGTTGAAAATGCCGCATACTATCAGCAGGAAAGTGCCGACGAGCTGGCTATGCTGGATATAGCGGCAACTGTGGAAAACCGAAAGACTCGACTCGAGTGGGTCAAGAAAGTCTCTTCGGTAATCGATATATCGTTGACAGTAGGCGGTGGTATTTCCACATTAGAAGACATTGAAATGGTTCTTGAGGCTGGTGCTGATAAGATATCCATGAACAGCGCTGCGGTTAAAGACCCTGATTTGGTGAAGCGTGCAGCAGAGCAGTTTGGCCTCGAAAAGGTAACGGTTGCCATTGATGCCAGAAGAAACAAAGAAATGCCTTCTGGATTTGAACTGGTCGTCTCCGGGGGCACAAAACCAGTTGGCCAAGACGCCGTAGCGTGGGCAAAGCAATGTCAGAAACTGGGCGCCGGCGTGATCCTGCCAACAAGTATGGATGGAGACGGTACACAAGCCGGTTATGATCTGGAATTTACCAAGGCAATTTCAGATGCGGTAGACCTTCCAATCATTGCTTCAGGTGGAGCAGGCACACTGGAGCATTTCTATGAGGGCGTCGTTCGGGGAGGTGCTCAAATTCTATTAGCGGCTTCGGTCTTCCACTACCGCATACTAAGCATTAAACAGATAAAAAAATATCTGATGGACAAGGGTCTGAAAGTCAATTTATGAGATTGCGGATGTGGGGACTGTCCCACCTACGAGGTGGGATACTATTAATTCTAGAAGCGAGACATTTTTTATTTTCAGTAGAGGATTCTTATCCCCGAATAAAAGCAGCAACATTCATGGTCCATATCATTAATAAACGACCTCTCATTGCCATCTTCGAATAAAACTCTTACAAAACAAAAACCACCTGAGAGCGTTGAATGTTTCTCTTCAACAACTTCACCGTCACCCCATATTGTATATTTGAGGTGCGTTACTTTATCTCCGACCCTGAGATATAATCTCTTCCTCATTTTTAAATTATAAGATAAATTTTCTTAATAAAAAAGTATAAATTTATGTAGATTTATAGTATAATATTATGTTTATAAGTGCAGATGACCGCTCAATGTATGTACATCCGTCATCTGCATTTTTATTATGACTATTGATGCCTATAAAATAATGTCCTATCTATAGTTAATTTGTCATTCCCCGACTTGTCGAAGCGACCCTAAGCGGAGACCCGCACCGGGATCGGGGAATCCAGAGATAAACACTTAAGACCTGGATTCCCGCTTGAGACCTGCGGGAATGACGAAAAGGCGGACATAATTATGCAGGAGCCAATAATTGTGTGCTTCTCTTCAGAATCAGTAACTAAAATGTTATATGAGAAGAAAACCTCTGCAATGTCCATTCTGCGATAATTTTCTAGCAGGGCCCGTTGATCTCAACATAGGGGCTCTGGAATTAACAGGTGGTATATGCAGGTGTAAAGCTGTATATGTTCTTGACCGTACAGGTCATAATCTTGGAGAAATATTCCTGAACGGCCTGACCTTTGCGTGCAGGGGCGATATAGACAAAGCACTGTCCCTTAATCCCGAGGACTACGAAACAGAGGAATTTGATTATGACCTTCATTCACATACAATCGGAAGAAATCCCAGGATCGGACGGGCAAGCAAACTGCTCTTTGTGAAGCTTAAGGAGCCTTAATTCTAAAGGGTAAAGTACTCTTCACGACTCAATCTGTTTAATCCTTCTTTCGTGGCGCCCGCCCTCAAAGTGCGCGTTCAGCCACACGTCAACAATCTCGAGGGCTGTATCAAGGCTCATCATCCTCTGTCCAAGTGATATTACATTTGCGTCGTTATGTTCTCTGGCAAGACGTGCTGATTCTTTATTCCAGCATACAGCACATCTTATTCCCTTCACTTTATTTGCCACTATGGCTTCCCCGTTTCCTGACCCCCCAAGGATAATACCCCCGTTACAATCTCCCCGTGCTACTGCGAGAGCTGCGGGTCTTATATATTCAGGGTAGTCTACAGGGTCTTCAGAATTCGTGCCAAAATCTTTGATATGATATCCTTTAGAAACCAGAAACTCTTTAATCCCTTCCTTATACCTATACCCTGCGTGATCAGAGGCAATGGCTATGTTTGGCATCGGCATATTACCCCCTCAATGACGTCTTGTCTTTCGCCCTTTAAGAGACATAATACCATAAATTTTCAGGATTAAAAGATTATTGTCCTGTTGCTCGCCATGAGAATTTTTTGTACATCGGGTTTTGAATTTCATGTGTACTGTTGAGGGGTCATAACCTCCTCAATGGACTGAGTTTTTGTAGTAAAAATACGGGATAAGATTTATTAGTCCTGTCGGAATAATTAGAATGCCCCCTATTAATGTTATCAGCCTTGCCCCCTGTTTATTGTATCTCATCATAATCCCACCCAAAAAGGAAGCTGAAGAAAATAGTACCCCCACGTTAAACCAAAGAGGATTCATAGTGCTGCAGAAGAGCCAGCAGATAAAACTTGTGTCCGGGTCCGTGAGACCCATGGGTATCGGTGTCCACCAGAAACGACAGTAAACCAGACATCCGAGAACAATCCCTCCGCTGACCAGAGGTAAAAGCCACATCCCGCGCACAACCTTTTTCATCACCTTCATCTATCTCCCCTTAAGGAACCTCTCTCATCTCTCCTCTATGAGTAAAGACGATGAAGGATTTTGCCCCTTTTACCTTGAAGAGTTTTTCAACTGCCTGTTTATAAATACCAAGCTGAAATGAATATCCTTTTAAAAGATATGCTATTTCTTTTTTATCTACAGGGAATGTCTTATAATCATAAACTTTATACATACCATTTTCTTTTATCACCCTGTCTATCCTACCGGTATAGACAGTTTTTTCTGTTTCAAAAATAAACGGGAGCTCTGAAAAAGAGTTCTCCCTCGGGAGAATGATATCATGCCAGATTCTTTTTTCCCTGAGGAGTGTAATATCTTTTTCAATTATTGATAAAAGCCTCTCTTTCTGCATTCCTACAATTCCCTTTGATACAAGGAATTTTCCTGCCCTTTCTTTTATATCCTGTTCCGGGATAATTTTTTTTGATATGCCTTCAAAGAGCCTGTGAATAACATCGCCGAGAATCACCCAGTCCTTTCCGTGCTGACGTTTTATATTCACAACCTCAGTAACAGCCTTCCACTGTGCCACTTCTCTTATTCCTATCGGGACAACCTCTGCAGGATACGACGGTGTTTCCGGGGTTTTTGGTTTCAATGCCTTTCGAGAGAGTGCATCCACCTGTTCCTCTGACAGTAATGACAGCCCCTGAATATCCTCATTAATCAAGAATGATATAATGGAGCCCGTTTCAGTTTTTTCGAGTCCAAGCCCTTCCTTGAGAAAACCCAAAAAACTCTTATTATGTTCACTCCATTGTCCTATAAGAACAAGGGCTTCCTCTGCCCTTGTTACTGCCACGTAAAAAAGACGTTTTTGTTCTTCTTCCTCCTTTTTCAGGTGTTGAGAAAAATCTTCGTCCTGTTTACGGATTGACGACTCCGGTATGTATTTTAAAAAGAGGTTTCCGTCCACCTCGTATATAAGGTTCTCATGTGTTTTTGTCATAAATTTTTCATCAAGCCCCGGCAAGAAAACTAACGGAAACTCGAGTCCTTTCGCTGCATGAATAGTCATTATCCTGACAGCGTCCATGCCCTCTGTATTCACGTTAGCCTTTGGTTCCTCTGGTTTGATATGTGTCCGCTCAAGGAAATCCCTTATTTTAAACAGTGATTTCCCCTGTGCTTCCAGGTCCTCTATAATCCTTATAAATTTCTTAACATTTGACCTTTTTTGAGCTTCATAAAAATACTCCCATGCCTCTGTCTGTACAAGGGCATTTTCTATTAATTGGGAGACTGAAGTATATGCAACCTGGGATAACCATTCCTCAAGACATGTCACCGCCTTCACTGCCAGACCACTGTTTTTTAACTTTGAAAGGAAACCGACCCCCTCACATTCCATTGCCTTGATAATCACACCCTCATCAACTGAGAAAAACGGACTCTTTAAGAGGGTATAAACGCTGTAGTCATCCTTCGGATTTGAAAGAAAATATATGAATGACCTGAGTATTGCTACCTCGGGCTCCTGATAAAAACCTACGCCTTTAACAACAACAAACGGGATGCCGTACTGTCTCAATACCTCTTCATATATCTTAAGATGTGTCCTTTTTCTGAGAAGGAGCGCTATATCCATATACTTACAGGGTCTTTTCCGAGATAAGGCTCCGGAGTTATCAGATGCGGACCTGTCTGTTATCTGAAAATCATTGACAAAACCCTGTATCCTCTTTGCAATGAGGTTAGCTTCCCGCTTTCTGAGCTCCGCCATAGACTCTTCATCTTCTTCAAGAAGAATAATCTCTACTTTTCCAGCACCCTGTGTATCTTTCCTGCACGCCTCAAATTGACTGTATCGCGTCATCCATGACTGCGCAGTTTCTCCGGTCTTCATTATTCGTGAGAAAACATGGTTAGTAAAATCTACTACAGCCGGAAGGCTCCTGAAATTTTCTCGTGCTTCCTCGTAATGGAATTCATTCCCGAGCCAGCCCTTTAATTTTTCTTTTGCATTCTGAAATATTTCTACATTGGCACCTCTGAAATAATATATGGATTGTTTTTCATCTCCGACAAGAAATATGGTAGGACGTATGCCTTCTTCTCTTTTCGCTCCAAGACCCGACCTCCATTCCTCTGTCAACTTGTCAATGATTGCCCACTGAAACGAATTCGTATCCTGAAACTCATCAACAAGGATATGGTCTGTCTTCTCATCAAATGCAAAGAGGATATTTGCCCAATCAAGATTCTCCGTGAGAAGCTTATATGCAATATATTCAAGGTCACTGAAATCGAGCGTTCCATTAACTACTTTCTTATTGCTATATCTGAGAAAACATTTTTTAAAGATTTCCCTTATCCTCTCAGCCCTTCTTGTAAATTCCTCGATATTTTTATGCTTCCAGTATAAAAACATGTTAAACGCCCAGTCCTTATAGTCAGCAATATCTTTGAGCTGTGCGGGCACTTTTACTCTCGGCGTTTTATTCCCTGTCAAGAAATGACGTTCGGCAGAAACAAGCCTGTTAAAAGTATTGTTTTCAAACAGCTCTTCATAGTCCTGTATAGCCTCGCTTGCACCTGGCCATTTTCCAAGCTCCTCTCTCAGTGAACGAAGACGAGCAGGGAATGAGAACACGGGTATTGTAGCCTCAACGGAAAAAGGCATTTTTTCAAAGAGATTGTTTATTGTCGCCTTCAGGTTCTCGAGCCCTCTGAATCCTCTTTCACTAATGGACTGAAGTAAAAGGTTTTTTCCTTCCTTTTCTTTGCCTGCCTCCATCAGTATTTCATAAAGAATTTCCCCCCAAGCAATTCGCGAATCGATTGCATCTTCTATCGTGTAATTAGGATCTATTGAAGCCTCAAAAGAAAACCGTCTTATCAAGGTACCGCAAAAAGAATGTATAGTTGAAACTCTCATGAGGGGCATTTTCTGGAGAAGTTTATGAAATAAAATATCATCCTCTTCCCTGAGAATTTTTAAAATCCTCTGTTTCATTTCAGCAGCAGCCTTATCAGTAAAGGTAATAGCAAGAATCCTCTCTGCCTCTACTCCTGATTTCAGGAGAGCGATATATCGCCTTGCAAGTTTCTCTGTCTTGCCTGAACCTGCCGGCGATGAAATGACCACGCTTTTGCTTACATCAAGATACTTGTTCATGGCTTCTTCATTACTGTTTTTGAATTTATAGCTATTTCGCTGCCTTACATAAATCAGCGTGATAACAGTATCTGCATTCGGTGTCCTTAGAAGGAGAAGGTATAAATATTCCTTTCCTTATTTCCTGCACAATCCTTTCTGCATCTTTCAGTGCATCCTGTATGAATGCTTCCATACTTGATTTTTTTGGATGCCAGTCCACTGAGCCACTTTTTAAAGAATAAAAACCTGTTTTTTCGACCGGATCACTATATTCTTCTTGCCACATACAGGCATAAAGAGGCAGTTGAAGGCTGTCTTTGTTAAAAGATCCAGTTTTGTAATCAAGAAGTATGACAGCGTGTGGAGTCCGGGGTTCGAAGTTTGAGGTTCTGCGGTCTATCCTGTCTATTTTTCCTTTTAACTTAAGCCTATGAACAGTGGCTTTCAGGGTCTTTTCAACCATGTAAGGCCTGAATCCCTGTATCCTTATCTCAGTTTCCTGCTCTATGAGCATAGGCAGAAGTCTCAGGAATATCTCCTGCGCAATACTTGACCAGAAATCTCCTATCGGGAACTCACTAAGGCTTTTTTCGAGAGCTTGAAAAAGCCGTTCATTCAGAGTTTCCAAAGCGGCACTTTTGTCTTTCACCAGATATTCCATGATTTTATGTGCAAGTCTTCCCCAGAGCCTTGCCTCCACTTCAAATGCAGGCGGTTTCTCAATCTCAAGACAGAGAAATTTCTCAATATAGAACCTCAGTGGACACTGCCTGTACGCATCTAAGCGCGTAACGCTGAAAAATTTTTTAGGTCCGAATTTATTCATGAGGATCTTTCTTACATGCCTATCAAGAGATAGCTTCCCATCCCAGAGTACTTGAGAGAATTCTCTTTGTTTAAATGCTCCTTTTCTTACCAGTATTTCTTCTTCTGTAAAGATATTCAACTCAGGTGGGAGAAGTTTTAATTCCCAGTCAAGAAAAGGAGACGGAAGAAACACCTTGTCCCCTTCAGCTGCAGGACAAGAAAAATACGGGTCGTCAGATGAGGCATGAATAAGTCTCTCAAAATATCGTTTTTGCCTCCTTAAATAATACTCAAGAAAAGGAATTCCCAGGGCCTTTTTCACATTCTCGGGCAGGAGAGGGTCAATACCAGGTCTGGAAGGCAAATCACCCTCAATCATTCCGCCAAAGAACAGCGCCCTTGATTCAAGTATCACCGCCAGTTCAAAGGGCACAACCCGAACACCGTTTATGTTTTCATCCCTGCCTTTCAAACACGTAAACAAATGCCTGAGGTAATATCCTGCCCTGTCAACCCCTGTGGTATCAGAACAAAAAAGCCCGGCAAAGTATCTTAATTCAGAGAACAGGCCTTCAATCCCTTTGGAAACATCATGGTTATATGAAAACGGCATGGGCTCTTCGAAAAAGTCAAAAAATCCAAGTGAATCTAACACCGTTTCCAGTTCATCCACAAAGAGAGGAAGATTGTGCGCCTCCTTGAGTTTATCAAGGGTATGAATAATGTTATTTATTCCTCTTTGAAAGTCATCGAGGGCCTTCATAACTTCTTTGAAAATTTCTTCATCAGTAGAGTTCAGCACGGTTTCTTTAGTGGAAAGCCATGCCTGTCTGCCCTTGACAATTCCTGCCCTGTTTGAGAAAAACGCTGCCCATTCCTTGAGAATTTTGGGAATCCCGGGGAAATGCGGAGATGTCAAAAAAGAAAGAAACTCATTTCTCGGATAATCATCTTCAATGCATGTTACCATCTCTTCCAGGGCTATAAACGGCTTTGTATGAGATATATCGTATTCTGCAATATCAATTGGGATACCGTGCTTTTGGAAAACCCTCTTCAGCATAGGGAGATATTTCTGAAATTCTGGAAAAGATACAACAATTTCGCATGGTCTTACACCTTCAAGGATACGGGCTTTTACACCACGGGCGATACCTTCAACCTCATCTTCCATTGAGGGATAAAGAAAATACCCTGCTATTTTCCTCCTATAAGAAGGTTTTAGCCTCTTTTTCTCAATCCCGGCACTACAAGATTCAAAGTGTTTTGAAAATTCTGCACTTTCCTCAACCAGCACGTATGCCGTTTCTGACTTTTTAATAAGCGTTTCAAGTACTGCCACTTCAAGTGGTGTGGGATCAAAAAAATCATCGAGCACCAGAACCGAAGGATTTTCAAATTTTTCTATGAAAGAGAGGCTTTTTTTAACAGCATGTTCAAAATCAATCAGCCCTTTCTCTTGAAGTTTGTTTTCGTAAGCTTTAATAAGTCCTATCGCTTTTTCAGCTTGTCGTGCTGTTTTTTCTTCAAAAATAAGTGTTCTAATGTCCTCTTTTATTTGAGAAAGGTCTTTCTCCACTATATAGTGCCTGATGCTACCGAGAAGGTCTGACAGCAGTCGCGCATAACCAATACTTTTTTCATCGAGGATTTCACAGAGAATCATCGGTGCTGCACGGTCTGAAACAATATCTTCCCTGCCATGAGTTTCAAAAAGATTAGTGCAGAAACTCGCTAATGTAAAGGACTGAAAGGGGATATAGACCTTTTTCTGATGGCGGGTTTTGAGATAAGAAAAAAATTGTCTTCGTGTCTCTGCCTGGCTGAATGTGGAAGGGGTAATATACAAAACCGAGGAATAATCACTTCCGGGACACTGTGAAACAATTTCCTCAAATACAGCGATTTTTTTATTCCGTGCACCATGAGGTGCTATGAAAACAATTCCCTTTTTCACGTAATAGAACAACCCATTATTTCTTTTTACTCCCTTTGGATGAATCTTTGAGTTTGAGCGCACCAAGAGATTGTAGGGGTGGGAAATGTGGCATATTCAATTCTAAAGATACGTAAACCCCGTTAGCAGACAGATGCCGGCAGACAGGCAGCGGGGCTTTCTAATGGGGTAAAGACAATTGTCTTTTTCTGTTAGAGCTCTTACTTTATCAGCGTGATAAGTTTGAATATTGGCAGATACATTGCAACCACTATAAAACCAATGGTACCACCGAGAAAGACCATGATTACAGGTTCCATCATTGAGGTAAGGTTGGAAACAGAATTGTCAACTTCATCATCATAAAAATCGGCGATCTTGTTAAGCATATTATCCACTGCACCTGTCGATTCCCCCACGCTAATCATCTGCGTAACCATTGGTGGAAATACCTTTACCTGAGTTAACGGCTCTGCAAGGGTTTTCCCTTCAGCTACAGCCTTTTTTACATCATAGACAGCATGTTCAACTACCTTATTTCCCGCTGTTTTGGCTGTTATATCAAGGCTATCGAGTATGGGGACACCGCTGCCCACGAGTGTCCCGAGTGTCCTGGTAAATTTTGCAATCGCAACTTTTCTCAAGAGTATCCCGAAAATAGGTAATTTTAGCAAAAAGGCATCTATGATAGTCTTACCTTTTTCTGTCCTCCGGGCCTGTGTAAATGCAATCATGATACCGATTATGCAGGCAAGTATTATAACGCCACCGATTCCACCCAGAAAACCACTTATACCGATGATGAGCCTCGTAGGGAGAGGAAGTATTCCCCCGAGCTGGGCAAACATCCTTGCAAAGGTAGGTACGACAAAAATCATAATAACTACAATTACTAAAAGAGCCACTGATACAATGACAGACGGATATATCATGGCACCCTTTACTTTCTTTTTGAGTTTCATTGCCTTTTCAATATACTGGGCGAGTCTGCTGAGAATGGTGTCAAGGATACCACCTGCCTCACCCGCTGCCACCATATTCGCATAAAGTTCACTGAACATCCTTGGGTGTTTCTTTAATGCATCTGCAAAAGTGGAGCCACCCTCTACATCATCTTTTATCTTACCAATAACTTTTGCGAGAGACTTATTTTCAGTCTGTTTTGTAAGTATTTCAAGGGCCTGTACAAGCGGTAGTCCGGCATCAATCATGGTTGCAAACTGTCTTGTAAAAACAACGATATCTTTGTCTTTCGGCTTTGCCGGCGGCAACTCAAAAAGAACCTTTGATTTCTTTGTAACAGCTGTGGGAATTATATTCTGTTTTCTTAACTGCGTAATAACTTCATCCTTAGAATTTGCTGTTATTTCACCGCTCTGGATAGTACCTTTCGAGGTTTTACCAGACCACTTAAATGCTGTTGGCATCTTTTATCTCCTTCCCTCTGTTACAGAGACTTTCTGCAACATATTAAGCATCTCCTCAGGTAGGGGAGATTTTCCAATCACATCTTCATATGATATAAGTCCCTTGGTAAATAATGCTAAAAGAGATTGATTCATGGTTTGCATGCCAAATTTTGTCTGACCCGTCTGCATCATAGAGTATATCTGATGCACCTTATCTTCCCTGATAAGATTTCTTATTGCAAGATTTGGAATAAGAATTTCAACGCATAATACCCTCCCACCACCTGATTTTCTTGAAATCAGTTGTTGGGAAATTATGCCTTCCAATACGAAAGAGAGCTGAATTCTTACCTGATCCTGCTGATGAGACGGGAAAACATCTATAATACGATTTATTGATGAAACTGCCGTGTTCGTGTGAAGGGTTGCAAAGCTGAGGTGACCAGTCTCAGACACAGTGAGAGCTGCTTCTATGGTCTCCAGGTCTCTCATCTCACCAATGAGAACAACATCAGGATCCTGCCTTAAGATATACTTCAATGCAGACTTAAATGAATTCGTATCAGCATTAACCTCTCTCTGATTAACAAGGCATTTTTTATGAGGGTGTAAATATTCGATAGGGTCTTCTATTGTTATTATATGGTCTTGTCGATCCTCGTTAATTTTGTCAATCATCGTTGCCAGGGTTGTAGATTTACCACTCCCCGTAGGACCTGTTACCAAAATAAGCCCCCGTGGTTTTTTGGTAAGTTCAGCAGCTATAGCAGGGAGACCGAGTTCCTTAAAGGTGAGGATATGAAATGGAATAGTCCTGAATGCCCCTGCTACCGCTCCCCTCTGCATAAATATATTTGCACGAAACCTGCTTAAGCCTTTAATCCCAAAGGAAAGGTCAAGTTCACTGTTTTCTTCAAACATGTGTTTTTGTGCATCAGTGAGAACGCT
Source organism: Nitrospirota bacterium (assembly GCA_030637135.1). Lineage (GTDB taxonomy): Bacteria > Nitrospirota > Thermodesulfovibrionia > UBA6902 > BMS3Bbin08 > DAOVVO01. The sequence goes on along the minus strand of DAOVVO010000007.1, from coordinate 4,067 downwards.
GTAACATAAGGATTTGGATTCAGGTGGGGTAAGGGGATTCTCATTGAGCGTAAAGAGTTTTCCGTCAATTCTTACACGTGGTGGAGAGGCTGTGGTAATATGAAGGTCTGAGGCGCCCTTTTCAACCATAAGTTTTAGTAAGTCATATAAATTTGACACTCGTTATACCTCCTTTAAATATTACAATATTTAATAAATAATTTAATCTCCAAATGTTACCCTCACAACTTCTTCTATTGTTGTTACCCCTTCTCTGATTTTGCTAAGACCACTCATTCGCAGCGTATTCATTCCCAGCTTCACAGCTGTCTTTTTTATTTCACCGGTTGATGCCCCCTCGAGAATTAACTCCTTGAGCTCCGCCTTTACAGGCATTACTTCATAAAGCGCTATCCTGCCTTTATATCCTGTATCATTGCAGGTAGGACATCCTTTCCCCCTAAAACACTTAATCGTTTTAACTTCTTCTTCTGAAAACCCTGCGTTAACAAGAGCAGCTTGAGGGGTATTTTCTTCTTTTTTACACTTCTGGCATACTTTCCTGCACAGTCTCTGGGCAAGGATAAGCACAACTGATGCAGAGACTAAAAATGGTTCTATTCCCATATTTAAGAGCCTTGATATGGTGCTCGAAGCATCATTTGTGTGAAGGGTACTGAGAACGAGGTGTCCTGTGAGCGCAGCCTTTACAGCAATCTCAGCTGTTTCAAAATCCCTGATTTCCCCAACCATTACTATGTCAGGGTCCTGCCTCAAAAAAGAACGAAGTGAAGAGGCAAAAGTAAGCCCTATTTCTTCCCGAACCTGAACCTGATTGATTCCCATAAGGTTATATTCAACAGGATCCTCAACTGTCATAATGTTCACTCCGATGGTGTTAATGGTGCTGAGAGCAGAATAGAGTGTTGTTGTTTTACCGCTCCCTGTAGGACCAGTTACAAGAACCATACCAAAGGGCGACTCTATAGCCTCCTGAAAGTTTTTAAGTGCCTCTTTTTCAAAACCGAGCTTCGTAAGGTCAAGAACGAGGTTGCTTTTGTCCAGAATTCTCATAACGATCTTTTCACCAAAAAGTGTGGGTAAGGTTGAGACACGAAGGTCAACCTCTCTACCTCTTATTTTCAGTTTTATTCTGCCATCCTGCGGGAGTCTTCTTTCTGCTATATCAAGCTGCGACATAATCTTAATTCTCGATGAAAGAGCCGCTTTTAACTTAGGAGGGGGTTTCATAATATCGTAAAGCACACCATCAATTCTGTAACGAACTCTAAATGATTTCTCATATGGTTCAAGGTGTATGTCGCTGGCACCTTTGGTGATAGCTTCACTGAGGATAATATTAACGAGTTTCACAACTGGTGCCTCTTCCACTGCCTGCTTCAATTCGGATATATCTACTTCTTCTCCTTCATCCTGGATTAAATCCAGGAGATCATCATCTCCCATGTTCAAGCTATCCATTGCGGTCTGGAGGGTATCAGTTTGTCCGTAGTTTTGAGTAATTGCCTCCCTTATAGCTGATTCAGTGGCAACAACCGGGTCCACATTATAGCCTGTCATAAATTTCACATCATCTATTGCGAACACATTAGACGGGTCAACCATTGCAACAGTAAGAGTTGCACCTACCCGTGCAACTGGCAGTATTGAATATTTTTGTGCAACGTCAACTGGTATGAATTTTGTGAGGTTAGAATCAATCTGATAGTCAGATAAACTTATAGCGGGAACCCCATACTGCTGACTGAGGAAAGCTACTAATTTCTCTTCAGTTAAAACCCCGAGTTTAATGAGGTTTGATCCTAAACGGCCACCTTCTTTCTTCTGCAATTCAAGGGCTTTCTCCAAGTGTTCCTCAGTAATGAGATGGTTATTTATTAATAACTGCCCTAATTTAGTAGCCATTTTTTAAAATTTAGCCATAATCTAATCTAAAAGTCAACTACTCATATCACATTTTTATATATCATATATTTTAATACCTTGACAACATTACGAATTTTGTTAAACTCAATGGAACGAAACAATACCCATCTGTATAAACTATCACATTATATTTATTCAAAAGAGACTATTTTTTGTTACCTCGCAAAAAAGATTGTGCATCTTAAAACTAAATTAAAATCAAATATATATCTGGATTTTTAATCTTTTATCTTAACCCCGTTAGAAAGCCCCGCTGCCTGTCGGTCCACGACTCATAGAGCAGACAGGTCTTCTACCGGGGTAAATACACAAAAGGATAGTTTGTAATCAGGAGGGATAAAATGAGAAACATTATAATTTTTGGATTACTCGTGGCAGTATTTATATGTGGCGTTACTGCAGAGGCTGTTCAGACAAAGTTAATTGTAAGGGCACAGTCAAAAGATGCAAAATTTGTTGGCACATCAATGGGAGGAGCTCTTGTGACCATCATAGACAGCGCAACAGGAGAAATCATCACTAAAGGATTAACAGCTGGTGCAACTGGGAACACAAAAAAAATTATGATTGATCCTCTGCAGAGGGGGGGTCGATTGACAGATGATTCGACCGCACGGTTCGAAACCACTGTTGATATCGATGAGCCAAAGCTCCTTACCATTGAAGTACAGGCCCCCTATGTCAGGAAAGAGTCTATGATAAAAAGCTCAACACAGGTATGGTTAATTCCAGGAAAAGACATTGTTGGAGACGGAGTAGTCATAGAAATTCCGGGCTTTTCCGTTGATGTCGTCCTTCCCCAAAAAGGAGAAAAAATACAGGTAACCGATAAAACGACAACTATTTCGGTACAGGCTCACATTGTCATGATATGAGGTTGTCCTCTAACCCCGGGCGGGTTATGGGATGCTCATAAATATGAAACAAAGGCTTTTGTTAAACATAATGGAGTAATTACTGATACCATCCCCCTTACATATGCCGGTAAGCCGAGTACCTTCAAAGGGGAATTAACCATTATGAAAAAAGGGGGGTACGAAGTGATTGTATATGCGTATGACCCCCTTACTGGAAATACAGGGGTTGATAAAACAATTTTTACTGCTTATTAAGCGGAAAGTATTTAAGATATGATCGTTAACAATGAAGATGTAAAAAAAGTAATTGCTGAAATCCCTGATGGACATAAACACTTAAGAACCACGATAGTACTCAAAGAGGGCACCCAAATAACGTTTCAGGAAGCCACGATAGCAAATATTGTAAGGGCATATATTACGGTTAAGACACACCCGACAAAGAATAAAATACAACTAAAAGGCACAAAACTCAGGAAGAGAAAAAAAGGCTATGCCGAATGGCAGCTGCTTGAAATGGAGAGTAAGGGGAAACCCCGTTAGAGATTGTAAAATCTCTAACGTTATGCACCTACGGTGGCTCGCTCTAACGGGGTAAATAATTTTTTTTTGGTGCGAAAGGGTGGGAGTTGCCCATCCCGAAAACTTATCCCTGGTAATCGTTTCAAAATGGCCTATGGCTCGGAGCCAACGGCTCATAGAGTGGGCGTGAGAGGACTCGAACCTCCATGGGTTGCCCCCACCAGATCCTAAGTCTGGCGCGTCTGCCAGTTCCGCCACACGCCCATATATTAGGGGAAGCGCCTGCCGGCAGGCAGGCAGGTCTACTCCACTCTACGAGTCATAGACGAGTTGTAGACCACTTCCGCTCTTGTTGATTTTATAAGGATTTTCAGCGGATTGGGCAGTTTTATTATACACAAAGATACCGATAAGATTGTGTAAAGAATTAATGAACCTGTTAACAGAATCGGATGCTCAAATCATGATTGGTTTGATTTGATTTCCTTGAATCTTTTCAGCCGGCAAAATGCCTCCCGTTCCCTTTCGCTGATATACTGTGCTATATTTTTGATTTCATGTTTCAACTCCGGGAATACCCGTTCCTCTAACACCTTTATTTTTCTCGTAACACTCAAAATCTCATCTCCGAGTCTCTTTAACTTATTCTCATAAGCGGCAATCTCGAGCATTGTTTCAAAAATTTTTTCAAAGAGATATATAGCCTCTTCAAGGTGAGGTGTCGTCGAGAGGAAGTCATAGCCCCTTTTTTCAGGGACCCTT
>DAOVVO010000008.1 GCA_030637135.1 Nitrospirota bacterium | reverse complement strand
TTTTTCCTGAAAGAATCACATAATAATACATCATTATAAATATTTTTAAAAGGGGTATTAAAGAATATATAACAAGGATAAACAAATAATATTCTACTTAAGTATGATTCTAATGTAAATGATTCGCAAGGATTCTTATAGTTAGTTAAATATTTCTTATAGCAGAGGATTGAGGATTAGAGATAATGGCGGAGCTGTGAACCGTTCTGGTTCACAGCTGTGCTCTAAACCATACGATTTATGGCGGCGTGCATTCAAAAAAGAAATTTTAAGCCCACCCTACGGGTGGGACTAAATATTTATTGGTTGTTGTTATCATTTTTTTGTGCTTTTATATTAAAATTAATAACTGCTGATAGAAAATCGTCTCTTAATGATGGGTTGGAGGAGTGGCTGAGTGGACGTCCGTCTCGCCAAGGCGGACGAGATCTCGCCCGTCCAGCCAAAGGCTGACGAGGCGGAAAAGCGGCAGTAATAATTTGGTGATATATTACACATACATACTAAAAAGCCGTGTCAAAAACAGAACATATACAGGTTCTACAAATGATGTAAAGAGACGTCTTGAAGAACATAACAGAGGTAAAGCACAATCATCGAAAACCTATAAACCATATGATATCATACATATAGAAATTTTCCCGACCGAACAGGAAGCAAAACAAAGAGAAGTCTACTTAAAAACAACCAGCGGCCGAAGAGAAATTAAAAAAATCATAGCTCGGAGGAGTGGCTGAGTGGACGAAAGCGGCGGTCTTGAAAACCGTTGTACCGAAAGGTACCGTGGGTTCGAATCCTACCTCCTCCGCCATATACCGTACGGTATATGGCTCCGCCGTGTATCACATGGTACATAGCTCCGCCATTATTACTTGATGAATGATTCGGGTACGCTCTATGTTTTGGTCATTGGAATTTTGTTATTGGAATTTGTTAGGCCTATGGCTCGTCTACGACTCGTAGAGTAGAGAATTTGAAATGTGGTCTACGACTCGTAGAGAATGTTTATTTTTTTGTTATTTCTTCTGTACCCATATAGGGTTTTAAGACCTCTGGTATTATTACAGACCCATCTTTCTGTTGGAAATTTTCGAGGATTGCAGCAAGGGTACGACCTATTGCAAGCCCGGAGCCGTTTAAGGTATGGACAAACTCAGTGCCTTTTCCCCCTTTGCGTTTAAACCTGATATCAGCCCTCCGTGCCTGGAAATCCTCAAAGTTGGAGCATGAAGAAATCTCCCTGTATTTCTTCTGGGCTGGGAACCAGACTTCGATGTCATAGGTTTTGGCAGCGGCAAACCCGAGATCACCTGTGCAGAGAGACACGACGCGGTAGGGAAGACCCAGTCTTTTTAATACCTCTTCAGCATTGATTGTAAGGGATTCGAGCTCGGTGTAAGAGTCTTCGGGTTTTGTGAATTTCACCAGTTCCACTTTGTTGAACTGGTGCTGTCTTATGAGTCCTCTCGTGTCTTTTCCGTATGAACCGGCTTCCCGTCTGAAACACGGAGTATAGGCAGCGTAATAAATTGGCAGTTCTTCTTCTCTGAGAATTTCCTTGCTGTGGATGTTTGTGACAGGCACTTCTGCGGTTGGAATTAAATAGAGACCCTTATCGTCGTTTTCGATTTTAAAGAGATCGTTTTCAAATTTCGGGAGCTGTCCGGTTCCTGTCATTGACTCTCTGTTAACGAGAATAGGAGGGAATGTCTCTGTATATCCAAATTCATTTGTGTGTATGTCGAGCATGAAGTTTATCAGCACTCTCTCAAGCTTTGCTCCAAGACCCTTGGACAGCCCAAACCGTGCGCCTGCAATCTTGCCGGCCCGTTCAAAATCGAGAATTCCAAGATTTTCGCCTATGTCCCAGTGGTTTTTGGGACTAAAAGAGAATTCAGGGTTTTCTCCGTAAGACCTTATCTCAACGTTTTCTGTTTCATCTTTTCCAAGGGGTACTGATTCATGAGGGATATTGGGAATCAGCAGGAGTTCCTGTAAACTCCTGTCTTCTAATTCCCTGAGGTCCTGTTGTTTTTGAGCTATAACGTCAGAGATTTTTTTTGCACGCTCTAAAAGGTTTGAGACATCTTTCTCTTTTTTTTTGAGTGAGCCTATCTCTTCTGACAGTTTGTTCCTGTGCTGTCTTTGTTCCTCAACGATTTTAAGGAGCTCTCTCCTGTGATGTTCTATCTTCAATAATTGATCAAGGATTTTTGTATCTTCCCCCCTATTGTTGAGGGCTTTTATTACCCTTGGTGTTTCTTCTCTTACAAGTTTGATATCAAGCATAAGTTTATTACATTATACCTTATCATATTTTTTTGCAGATAAGACAAAAATGAGATAAGGAACCCTCCTACCTTTTTAATCCGATGAGCTGTTATAATTTAAATCTAAATAAAAGGATTAAAGTCTATGACTCGTCTACGATTCGTCTACGACTCGTAGAGTAGAGTAGAGCAGCTCCGACCTGAAATCCTTCTGAGATATCATGACTACCACATGGGATAAAAAGAGGGCTGAGTGGTACTGCAGGGCTATTGAGAAGAGCAATTATCCACATAACGCAGTTGCTGCACTTGCTCCCTTATTAAAAGAGTGCAGCAGTGTTCTTGACATTGGGGCAGGGTGTGGAGCCCTGTCAATTCCTATAGCCCTGAAAGTTAAAAAGGTTACCGCTCTTGAGCCTTCACAATGGATGTATAAAATTCTTTTAAAAAGGGCGAAAAAAGCGGATATCAGAAATATCAGGGTATTCAACACAGGCTGGAAAGGTTCAAAATTAAAGGGCTCCCTGCACCAGAACTTAAAACCTCATGATATGATTGTATGTGCTAATCTTCCTCACACCATGATTTGTGATGTAAAATTCCTCCGGTATATATCTAAACTATCAAAGAAGTTTATTGTTTATCTGCAGAATGCAGGGGGATGGGACAGGTTTTATTACCGTGAACTTTACCCAATGCTTTTGAAAAAGAAATATTCAAACGAATGTGATTATATAAATACATACACATTTTTGCATAAACAGGGAATTTTAGCACATGTCAAAATATTTGATTTTTATCTTGACCAGCCTTTTGAAAATTTTGATGAAGCACTGGATTTCTGGCATCATAGGATGAACGTAAAATTTACATCTCGGAAAGAAAGAATGCTTGCTGATTTTCTGAAGAAAAAATTGATCCGTTCAGAGAAGTCTGGTACGTTGATTGCTCCTTTTGGTTTGAGAAAGGCAGCCCTGACGTGGTGGAATCCATGTTAATCCACAGGTCTATTTTTAAAGAACTCCTCGTAAATTTTTTAATCGTAATTTCATTTCTGTCATTTGTGCTTTTCATGGAAAAATTTGTGAGGATTACGAAACTCATATTGGGCAAGGGAGTGGAGCTTATGGATTTTATCAAGGTGTTCTTGTTTCTCCAGCCTTCTATTTTACTCCTCTCATTACCTATGGCTATTCTTATAACAGTTTTTCTTACCTATGGAAGGATGTCGTCAGACAATGAGGTAATTATCTTAAAAGGAAGCGGAATGAGTTTCTGGTCTGTCTCCAAGCCCGCAGTAATGTTTTCAATAGCAGGTTTTTTAATGCTGTTGTCCATCAGTTTTTACCTTTTGCCGAAAAGTATACATTCTTTTAAAAAAACTCTGTATGAAACAATTGCCAAAAAAGCCTCAATGATTATCGAAGAAGAAACTTTTTCCAAAGTTTCCAGAGGAACGGTATTATTTGTTAAGGAGATGCTGCCCGATGATAGATTTAAAGGTATTTTTGTATACAGTGAAGGTGATATCGAAGAACCTTTAGTGATAGTTGCCGAGGAAGGGGCGATTAGTTCAGATGCTGAAGAGGGCATTATAAATCTAAGTATGCGAAATGGTGTAATACATACCTTTGGGGAAAACAATTCATCAGAGGCCTCTTTTTCAGAATATGACTTTGTGCTCACATCATTTGCAGAGAAACCAAGAGAACTAAAACCAAATGAGAGAGGGATTATTGAACTCTGGAAAGGTAGAAGCAGCATTCTGTGGATGGTTGAGTTTAACCGGCGTTTAACTATCCCGTTTGCATGTCTTATCTTTGGTTTTCTCGGGCCTTCGCTTTCAACCAGGATAGGGAAAACAGGTCGCCTTGGGGGGTTTTCCTTCAGCCTGTCTATTCTTATAGCTTACTATGTCGTGATGATTTTATGCGAAGGCCTCGTAAAGGCACAAAGACTCCCACCTTTTTGGGGGGGGTGGATACCGAATATAATGTTCGGGACTGTAGCAATAGTGTTTTTCTACATAGCGTATAGAGATAAACCTATCTTCAAGAAAAAGTTAAAGGTTACAGGTTAAGAGAAATGAAGATTTTGTCAAGATATTTCCTCAAGGAATTTTTCAAGTATTTTTTCTTAATTCTCATAGGTATGACGGTAATCTTGCTGGTTGCGGAGTTTTTTGATAAGATGGACGAATTTTATACGAATAAGAGTTCAATTTATTTAGTGTTTCAGTACCTCTTACTGCAGGCCCCTAAATCTTTATTATTAGTAACTCCAGTCGCTTCACTTCTTTCTATACTTTTTACTGTTGGTATTGCATCAAAGTGGAAGGAGACGGTAGCGATCAGGGCGGCGGGTGGTAGTTTAAAAAAGCTCTTTTCCTCCTTTCTGTTACTCGGAATTGTAATCAGTGTATCTGTGTTAATTTTCAGTGAAACTCTGGCTCCCCTGGCAACAAGAAAGGCTGCATGGATAAGAAACATAAAAATTCTAAAAAAGTCGCCAAAAATCACTTATAGGGAAGGTGCGCTCTGGCTTAAGGGTCTTGACGGGAGTTTAATAAGGATAAGGGATTTTGTGGAAAATAAAAACAAGGTTTTGAAGATAAGTATTTTTATACTTAGTCCTTCTTTCGAAATACAAAAGAGAATAGAGGCAGAGGAGGCAGAGTGGATTGACAACAGATGGAAGCTTAAAAATGCTACTGTTTTTGATTTTAACAATGACACGAAAAGGCATAAGGCTCTTATTTATACAGGGTTGGAAGAACCAAATATCTTCAGGGAAGAGATGAGAAAACCGGGTGAAATGAATTTTTCTGAACTCTATGCGTATTATAAAAGGCTTGAAAACGCGGGTTTTAAAAACTTGAAATATATTGTTGAACTCTACGGTAAACTTGCTTACCCAACAGTTAATTTTGTAATGATTTTATTTGGGGTGGCCCTTGCATTAAATGCCAGATTGGGAGGCGGCCTGAGAGCTGCTGGTTTAGGCCTTGTCGTAATTATAGGTTACTGGCTGGTTTTATCAATTAGTTTATCACTCGGTAATACTGGCACTGTTTCTCCAGCCCTGGCACCCTGGATAGGTCCTGTTGTCTTTGGTATAACCGGGGGGTACATGTTTGTAAGAATCAAAGAGTGAGTTCTCCCTGAAAAGAGGGAACATTATATGACGGTCTTTTGTTCACCCCGTAAGAGACCAAAGGTCTTATGGGGTTCAAAGCTATCGTCGGTGTATACTGTTAGAGATTGTAAAATCTCTAACGGGGTTTACTTTTCAAAATCAATCCAGCACTCAGGACTTTGGATATGTGAGTTTAAAATATCAGTTAACTCCTGTTCAGATGCTAAAATTTTATTTTTTAAATCAGTAAGGAGTTTACCGGGGATGTCCACCATGCAAATTTTATCTTTTTTTATTAACTGAAATCTGAAGGTAAAACTCAGATTTTCAATTATATAATAAGTTCGGACTATTATAATTGTATTGTCGATCTGTCGAATTTTTTCTTCGACTGTTTTATATGAAGGAACATTCTCTTCTGAAACCTGAGGATCCATAACCTCCCCTTTTTAAAAATTTATTAAGGACTTATGTTCAAAAAATGATTCTACCTTTATTGATATCATTTGTCACTGAAAAAATGGTTTAAATGCCCTGAATTATACATTATGCAGCTATGAGGATATAAAAAAGGAGGGCAAAAAATTCTTGTTCACATTCAGTCAGTTCAGAAAAATTACACCGTTATCTTAACCCGGAGGAGGGAATGAAGTGAGCAGATATCGGGATGGTTCAGTCTTTTAAATTTTGGTTATTTTTATCTTTTCTATTTTTTTACCGTCCATTTCAAGGATGAGGAACCGCAGATCATGGTAGCGTAACTGTTCTCCAACTTTTGGGAGATGACCGAAGAGGCCAAAAATAAAGCCACCTATAGTATGGAATTCTTCACTTTTTAATTCGGACCCGACAAGTTCATTAATTTCATCTATTCCTGTGTGGCCTGCAACTACAAAGGTTCTCTCATCAACAATCTCGACTTCTTTTTCAGCTTCTATAGCCTCAAATTCATCCTGGAGACCCCCGACTATTTCTTCCATTATATCTTCAAGTGTTATGAGCCCGGCAGTGCCCCCGTGTTCATCAACGACAACCGCAATATGGAATTTGTTCTTCTGCATGTCATCAAGAAGTTCAGTTACCATTTTACTTTCGGGAATATAGTTAGCATCCCGTATGAGGCTTCTTATAGGTATTTGACCGTTTATTTCTTCTTTAGACATTTTAAGCAAAATATCTTTGAGATAAAGTACTCCGACAATATTGTCCACTGTCTCCTTAATAACGGGGTAGCGTGAATAGCCTTCTGCTGATACAAGTTCAAGGACATCTGATACAACGGCATCTTCATGGACAGCAACGATTTCTGTCCTCGGCACCATTGCCTCAGAAACCTTTTTGTCGCCAAACTCAAAAACATTATGGAGCATCCTTTTCTCTTCTTCTTCAATTGTGCCATTTTCTTCGCCTATGCTTATCATTGCCTTCATTTCTTCCTCGGTTAGAAACTGCGGCGTGGGTTTTACCTCCCCTCCAAAAAAACGGATTATCGAATTTGATGTCTTACTGAAGGTCCAGACAATCGGTGAGATTATTTTTATATATATCTCCAGTGGTTTTGCCATGACTAAAACAATTTTCTCTGCGTGAGAAACAGCAAAGGTTTTGGGTGCAAGCTCACCAAACACGACAGTCAGGAAGGTCATTAGTATAGTTGCGATTATAATGCCAAAGTCTTCCCCGAAAATTTTCAATGTAAGCGCAGTGCCAATAGATGTTGCGAGTATGGTGAATAAATTGCCTGATAGGATTACTGCGCTGAAGAGCTTGTCATGCTGGTCACGGATTTTCTGAGCAGTTTTTGCCCTTCTGTTGTCTTTTTCGATGAGATGTCTTAACCTGATTTTGCTTACTGCAACGAAGGCAACTTCAGAACTGGAAAGGATGGCAATCAGAATAATGCAGACTACTATAATTAAAAGACTAATGGGGCCAGGTTCCATGAATTTTATGCAACTTTTGAAATTACAGCATCTGCAACACCGGATGTCGTTGCTGCAGTGGGGTCGTCAGAGGTTGGCTTCATGTCATAGGTAACCGATTTACCTTCTTTTATGACAGAAGCAAGTGCATTTTCTAATTTTTCTGCTGCTGTTGTTTCCCCAATGTGGCTTAACATCATGATTCCGCTGAGCATCATAGCCATTGGGTTTACCTTGTTAAGTCCTTTATATTTTGGTGCACTGCCGTGTGTCGGCTCAAAAACCGCATATTCGTCTCCTCTATTTGCTCCTGGTGCAAGACCAAGACCTCCGATTAACCCTGCGGAGAGGTCAGAGACAATATCGCCGTAAAGATTTGGCAGGACAATAACGTCGTAAAGCTCGGGTTTTTGAACTAACTGCATACACATATTATCAACTATTTTATCTTCAAATTCAATATCTGGATATTTTTTTGCAACTGCCCTCGATACATCGAGGAAAAGTCCGTCTGAATATTTCATGATGTTTGCCTTGTGCACAGCGGTTACCTTATGCCGCTTGTTTTTTCTTGCATAGTCAAAGGCAGAACGTACAATGCGTTCTGTACCATAAACGGAAATCGGCTTTATACTTATACCTGAATCCTGGCGTATAATTTTCCCCGTTGATTTTTTTACAAACTCAATAATTGATTGTGCCCCTTCAGAGTCTTTTTCATACTCGATGCCCGCATAAAGGTCCTCTGTATTTTCTCTTATGATAACAAGGTCTATGTTTTTATATCTCGATTTTGCTCCTTGATAGGTCTTGCACGGTCTGAGACAGCAGAATAAATCCAGCAATTGCCGCAAAAGGACATTTACACTTCTAAAGCCAGTGCCAACGGGTGTGGTGATAGGTCCCTTAAGGGCTATTTTATTTTTCTTTATGGATTCAAGCACTCTCTTTGGGAGTGGGTTTCCTTCCCGCTTATAAACCTCTTCTCCTGCATTCTGGATATCCCATTCAAAAGACACACCGGTAGCTTCGAGAACTCTCTTTGTCGCTTCAGTAATCTCGGGGCCTATACCGTCTCCTGGGATGAGGGTGACTGTATGCATTATTCAGATGGAAATTCCGGACTGACTGTGAGGATTTTGTTTGTCAACTCAGGATGTGTTGCGATAAACTTCAACTCATCATCAGTGAGGGGTCTCTGGGTATGGAGGTTTGCATACTGAACAATTTCAAGAACTTTTCTTGCCTCTTTATCATCATGAAAGTGAATGCCAAGTTTATCATATACGTGTTTGAAACCCGAAAGTCCCCCATATTCACCTGTGGTTATAATCCTGCCTGTTTCGAGCAGTTCGGGTTCTCCTCTTCCTACATCCTCAGGGTCATAGAGTTCATAGTTGCGTCTGTCCTTGAGCGCGCCATCTGCATGTATTCCTGATTCATGTGCAAATGCATTTGCACCAACGCCGACCTGGTTTATTGGAATAGGAATACCAAAGGCATGCGATGCATAACGGGCGATCTTCCATGATTTCTTTAAATCTACCTTGTCAAAGAGATGAAATTTGTCCTCAAAACCATGTGAGTACGTGAGCGCCAGTATTGTTGAAACAAGGTCGCAATTACCGGCCCTCTCACCATAACCGTTAATTGTTGTATTAATATAGGTATCAACGCCGCTTTCTATTGCGCCCTGTGCCCCGGCAACAGAAACAGCCTCAGCCATACCAAGATCATTATGGCAGTGCATTTCTATGGGGAATTTTGTTTTTGCGACAATATGCTTTATTCTCTGATAGATTGTTATAGGGTCATCTGCACCAAGGGTGTCACAGTAACGAAAACGGTCAGCCCCGTTTTCTTTGGCAGCCTGTGCAAATTCTATAAGTCTCTCAACGTCAGTTCTTGATGCATCCTCTGCATTCACTCCTACGGTTTCTGCACCGAGGGCTTTCGCGGTTTTTAATGCTTCGAGCATTGAAAGAAGAATGTCATTCCATTGCTTCCGGCCCTGGAATTTTCCCTGAATCATTATCTCGGAGGTTGAGATTGATATATTCAGATGTTTTATTTTCGGGCAGTTTTTAAAAGCGAGCTCTATATCTTTTTTGACCGCTCTGCACCAGCCTTCAAGGTGCATATTCTTGATAACGCCTTTCTGTGCAAGTTCGAGATTGGCATTTATATAATTTATCTCATGTCTTAGCGTAGGAAATCCAATCTCGCTTTGAAATATTCCCATACCGTCAAGATAAATGTTGAGAATGGTCTTGGCGAGCTTGCTCAACATAATGCGTGAGGTCTGCACGCCGTCTCTGTTTGTTACATCTATAAGGTAGATGGTATTCATAGCCAGCTATTTAACCACATCTTAACAGGGATTTGCAAATATAGAATTCGCTCTGTTATTCCCATCTCTTGATGAGATTATGAACTATTCCTGAGCTGTCAAGTATTTTTCCCACAACATAATCTACCATGTCATTTACGGTTTTCGGCTTGTGATAGAAGGCGGGTATAGGAGGGGCTATTTTTACTCCGAGACGTGCAAGCTTAAGCATATTTTCCAGATGCAGAGCATTAAAGGGCATTTCACGCGGCACCAGTATGAGCATTCTCCCTTCTTTTAGTGTGACGTCAGCTGCCCTGTCAATAAGATTGCCGGCATAACCATTTGCAATTCCTGAAAGGGTTTTCATGGAACAGGGGATGACAAGCATACCGTCCGTCAGAAATGAACCGCTTGAAAAAGGTGCTGAGAGATTATCTTCACTGTAGTATCTGATGTTCTTGGAAGAGAAGTATTCCTGTATTTTTTTTTCTGTCTCAGAGTCTGTCTTGCCGGACCAGTTAATGCCTGTTTCAAGCGTAATAATAGGGAAAGCTTGCTTTGAGACCACAAGATATATTCTGATTTCAGATTTAATAAGCTCTTGAATAAGCCTGATACCGTAAATTGACCCGCTTGCACCCGTGATTGCGACAATGAATGTTTTCATTTTGTTATTTAAAGCCTCCTGAAGCACGTAAATGCGATTGTGCTCTGTAATTATTTTACAAGGTCTGTTTCAATCTGAACTCTAAACTCCAAACTCTCATTCCTGACGGCAGGCTCGTTTTATCATTTTAACATACAGTCTCTGGATAAAATGGGTGATTGTTCATAACACGAAATTTTATAGTATGTTCATCTCCGGAAAACATTCATTATAGAATCTGGGAAAAGACATCTTTTTTCATTCAGCGCTGGTGAATTCACCACGCTTAATCTTTGGGAGAAAGCAGTAGTTTGTCACTTAAGAAATTCTTTTTTCCCCTTGTAGGTCTTCCAGCGGTTGTGGATCCAGAGATACTGCTCAGGATATTTACGAATAATTGATTCCATATCGCGGTTTACGGCCTCAGTGAGGCGAAATATTTCATCCTTTTCGTTTTTATATTCTCCGGGCCAGATCGGGTCACAAAGAGTGCCTTCATATTGATACGTGCCCGGTTTTCTCAAGCAGGCAACAACAACAATTGGTCTTTTGTATGTGATGGCAAGTATCGCCGGGACAGGGGTGGTGGTTGCTTTGCGTCCAAAAAAATTAACGGAAAGGCCCTTCATTGTGCTCTGGTCCGGCAATATTCCTGTAGATTTTCCCTGTTTGAGGGTTTTTCGGAGTACAAATAAGGCATTCCTTTTCGGAATGATACCCTGACCGCTTGCAGCACGGCTTGCGTATATGAGTTTTTCCAGGTACTCGTTATCAAGCGGTCTCACAACAATCACAAGAGGAATTCCCGCACATGAGGCAATGTATGGAAGGAGCTCCCAGCTGCCGATATGAGGGGTTACAAAGACACATCCCCCTGATTTATCATGTATTTTTTTCGCCTCATGGAAAAGCCCTTTCAGTTTTTCCATCCCGGACATAAAGCTGTTGACGGTATCATTTTTTGTAAACAGAAAACGGAATTTTACACTCTCTAAAAATGTGAGAAAAAATGACCTGCATGACTGACGGGCAATATTTCTTATTTCCTGTTCGTTTTTTTCCTTCTGAAACGCATTCCGCAGGTTTTCAAGAGCTATATTACGGCGCTTTGATACGAGAAAAAAAAGCAAGTCCCCGAGAGAATTACTGATTGTAGTAATACATTTTTGTGGGACGGCATATGAGATTAGGATAATACAATAAACTGCCGTATATTCCAGAACCTTGATGAATGTGCCTTTTTTTTTGCGTTTTTTTTTCATTTAACTTCTACAACGGAAGTATAAGCTTGACCGAAGAATTTAGAAATACTCCATATAAAATGGCTTTTTTTCACAAGTCTGATGTGTGCTCCATATACCCATAGCAGAGAATTCCTTCATCAGATCCATGTAAATGAAATGGAGCGGGAGGAGTTCTGTCATTTACAGTATTTACCACAAAGATAACTTCTGAAATGTCACGTACTGCTCCCATGTGCCCTGTATAAGGCGTCAGCCCGAATATACATATATTTTTTTCCGAGGACATCTGTAATTGAATTAAGCTCGAATTTATCATGACGGGTAATGCGTAATGGTTATGTATATAGTAATTTTCTCTCATTACACATCACGCACAACAAGGAACGGGCTTCTTTAGACAAAGAAATTGAGTTATCTGAAATTCACAAAATCCATATGAATTCCGAATTCTTTTTCCTGCAAAATTTTGATTATTGATTGCAGGTCATCTATCTTCTTTCCTCTTATGCGAACCTGGTCCTTCTGGATTTCAGATTGAACCTTGATCTTTGTATCTTTTATTGTCTTTACAATTTCTTTGGTTTTTTCAGTGGGAATTCCCTGTTGAAGCGTTATCACCTGCTTAACGGTTCCTGAGAGTGCGGGCTCAATTTTTCCGTAAATTAAGGATTTCAGGGGAACTTTCCGTTTAACCAGTTTGCTTTTGAGTATATCAATTACACTTTTCAGTTTGTATTCATCGTCAGATACAATGAGAATCTCATTCTTATCCCGGTTCAATTCAATGTTACTTTTACTGCCTTTGAAATCAAATCTCTGCCCGATTTCTTTCAGGGCCTGCTGAACAGCATTTAACACCTCCTGGAGGTTCACAACACTTACTATGTCAAAGGAATGTTCAGTAGCCATAATGATTTTCCCCCGCTCTTTGATGGATTCCTGAAAAGAATTTTAAACCGTGATATACACAGTTTTTAAGAAATTTGTTGTTTTTCTGTAATTTTTGGTTATCTTGCTGCTTTTTAACTTAGGATAGCGATATAATAATTATCAACCATAGTATATGTCAAATCCTTCATTATCGGATAAATGTTATAAAATTAACTCAAGAAAGGGTGGTTGTTATGAAAAGACTTACACGGTATTTCTTTGAAGGACTGCTATTTTTGGTTCCTGTTGTGGCAACAATCTATGTTATATATATTGTTTTTGTGAAAATAGACAGTATATTTGAATTTAAGCTTCCGGGATTAGGCTTTTTAGTGACTATACTGACAATAATTGTGGTCGGCTTTGTTGCTTCGAACTTTTTAACCCGGAGGATAGTACGTTTAGTTGACACCATTTTTACCCGTTTACCTCTCATAAAGATGATTTACACATCAATAAGAGATTTGATTAATGCGTTTGTTGGTGACAAAAAAGGTTTCAACAAGCCGGTGCTGGTGACACTTTCTCAAATGATAAATATTCAGTTTGTCGGTTTTGTAACCCGTGAGAGCCTGGAAAATCTCGGGCTCTCAGACCGGGTTGCGGTATATCTTCCCCAATCCTATAATTTTGCAGGAAACCTCATTGTTGTGCCCCGGGAACAGGTTACACCTCTTAATGCAGAAAGCGGTGATGTTATGGCGTTTATTTTATCCGGGGGGATTACGGCAAAATGAGAAAATACTTAGACTTAGCTTAACCGAAACCTTCTCAATCTCAGAGCATTTGTCACTACGGTAAGTGATGACATACCCATTGCAGCGGCGGCAAACATCGGATTTAAGAGAATGCCGAAGAAGGGAAAAAGTATTCCTGCGGCAACCGGAATTAATAGTGTGTTATAGGCAAATGCCCAGAATAGGTTCTGTTTGATGTTCCTGAGTGTAGCCTTTGAAAGTGCAATGGAAGCTGCAACTCCCGAGAGGTTACCGCTAATGAGGGTTATATCAGATGCCTCCATCGCGACGTCGGTTCCTGTCCCGATAGCAATGCCTATATCAGCCTGGGCAAGGGCAGGGGCATCATTGATGCCGTCGCCGACCATAGCAGTCACTTTCCCTTTTGCCTGCAGTTTCTTGACTTCTTTAGCCTTGTCTTCGGGAAGAACTTCAGCGAACACCCTGTCTATACCAACCTGTTTTGCGATTGCTTCTGCGGTCCTCTTGTTGTCGCCTGTTATCATAGCGACTTCTATGCCGAGTTTATGCAAAGCTTTTATTGCCTCGACGGAATTCTCTTTTAGGGTGTCAGCAACTGCTACGATACCCATGATAATGTTATCTACTGCTACATACATCGGTGTCTTGCCTTCACTGGATAGTTGTTCAGCTTTTTCTGCGAGCTCTTTTATATCTATGTTTTCATCATTCATAAAATTCGTATTGCCGAGATGAACGGTCTTTTCATTAATCTTTGCCTTAATACCATGACCGGGAACTGCCTGAAAAGCTGCAGGGTCCTTGAGCTCAATATTTTTTTCTCCGGCTTTCTTTAAAATAGCCTCTCCAAGCGGGTGCTCTGAGTTCTTTTCTGCAGATGCTGAGTAGAATAGGACATCATTTTCCCTGGTGTTCAATGAAACAACGTCAGTAACAACCGGTTCTCCTTTTGTAATAGTGCCTGTTTTATCAAAGACGATAGTATCTATCTTGTGCGCAGTTTCAAGTGCCTCTCCACCCCGTATTAATATACCGTTTTCAGCCCCTTTGCCTGTGCCTACCATGATAGATGTTGGTGTTGCAAGCCCGAGGGCGCATGGGCATGCTATTATCAGTACCGCTATAAAGTTGAGCAATGCATAGGTAAAAGCAGGTGCAGGCCCGAAGAATAACCAGATGATAAATGTTAACGTGGCAATGCCTATAACAGCAGGGACAAATATTGAAGCAATCTTATCCGCGAGCCTTGCTATCGGAGGCTTGGAGCCCTGTGCTTCCTGCACCATATGAATAATCTGGGAAAGCATGGTATCCCTCCCCACTTTTGTTGCTTCAAACTTAAATGAACCTGTTTTGTTTATGGTTGCCCCGATTACCTCATCCCCGATGTTTTTTTCAATCGGTATGGATTCACCTGATATCATTGATTCATCAACTGAGGAATAACCTTCTTTTACAATCCCGTCCACGGGAATCTTTTCACCGGGCCTTAACAGAATAGTGTCTCCTATTTCTACTTCTTCAACAGGTATATCAGATTCATGGCCATCTCGTATGACCCGCGCTGTTTTTGCCTGTAAACCGATGAGTTTTTTTATTGCCTCAGATGTCTGTCCTTTTGCTCTTGATTCAAGCAGTCTTCCCAGCAAGATGAGCACAATAATGGCCGCAGCTGTATCAAAATACACCTCAGCAGAATATCCTCTGATTGCAAAGAGTGAAGGGAAAAATGTCGCTGCTACACTGTATAAGTAGGCGGCTGAAGTTCCAACAGCTATGAGGGTATTCATATTGGTTGTTCTATGGCGGGCTGCAACAACGGCGCCAGTGTAAAACTGCCACCCTACCCAGAACTGAACAGGTGTCTGGATGATGAACTGAATAATGAAATTTATCTGCTTCGGTATCCTGATAATTGCAGACAGGCCTATCTTTTCCCAGAATACGAGCATGAAAAGAGGAATGGCAAGGGCGGCGCCAAAAAGAAGTTTTCTTTTGAGCTTTTTGTAGTCCCTTTCCCTTTCCCTTTTTTCTTTTTCAACGATGTCCTCGCCCTTTTCGACCTCTACAATTTCATAACCTACACTCTTGATAGCCTTTTTAAAATCTCTCATGCCGACCTGATCAGGTATATATTCAACACTCGCTTTTTCTGTTGCAAGATTTACTGAGGCTGAGAAAACACCGTTCAAAGAGGAAAGTGCCTTCTGCACCTTTTCCACGCATGATGCACAGGTCATACCATGTATAGGGATTGTTACTTTTGAAAAAGAGACTCCATATCCGAGGTCCTTTACGGATTTTATCAACTCTTTAACATCAGCCTCAGACGGGTCGTAAAAAACAGTAGCTTTTTCAGCCGCAAAGTTTACTGAAGCACTTTCGACACCTTTCAGTTTCGCGATTGCATCCTGTATCCTGGATGCACAGGATGCGCATGACATGCCTGTTACTGGCATATCTATTCTTTTGGCCCGGGGAGAGATGTCTTTTTGAGAGACAGGCCTGATGGATACCGTTTGCTGTTCTCTGCTTTTGAATTTTTCAGGGTTTTTATCAAAGTCTTTTTTGCAGGATAGGGCGCAAAAATAATAGGTCTTACCATTGTATTCGGAGATACCAGCAGCGTCCTTTTCTTTAATAGTCATCCCGCAGACAGGGTCTTTTACCATGTTTTGCCTCTTTTTGACGTTTATTTTATCATTATTTTATGAAGGAATGGTGAAGGGATTTTTTGAATGCTGTTGATATGTATTAGTTTTTAATTATTCTCTATCCAAGAACTCTGTCACTTAATTTCTGACATCTGTTTTTGCATTTTTAATATCCTTTCTTGCATTGTTTTCATTTCTTCATCTGTTACCATGCCTTTATCCATCATCCAGGACATCCTGAACATCTCAGTGCTCATTTTTTTCATAATATTAGACATCTTTTGCATTCTGCCCCTGGAGTTGTCCCTGCTCATTGTAGACATATTTCCTATCATCTCAGACATTTCACTCATCATGGTTGAAATATCCTGTGTTGTGCCCATCATATTTCCCATCATCGTTTCGTGCTCCATCATCATACGCTTTTCACCCGGTATTTCTTCCTGCTCCATCATGTGCCTCTGTTCCATATCGTGTGTTTTTCTCATCGTACCATGTCCCATCTGAGCAGAACTGTAATGTGCCATTATAAAGAAAATAAAAATTGACATGAAAAGAAATCTTTTCATCTTCATCTCCTTCCAAAATCCATTCCGGTTCCATAGTTCCAGTGCATTATATGCCTCCCTTTCGCTTTTTTCGTACTTGGAGCAACTGTTTTTGTGAATTTTATATTGAAGTTGCGAGCATACCGGGTATGTGCACCAACCTTTGGTCAGGAATGAAACCATGGCCTTGTAGTGAGAACCTTAATTTTTGTTGTGGTTTTCCTCGAAGAGCTGAAAGATTGTTAGGGCTTCAAGCACTCTGTTATCCAGATACAGCCGTTCTGGTCGCAGTATCCTGTCGCGGCTGTGCCAAAACAGTCAAAATTACCTTCAAGCCTCTGGATATTTTTTATGATTTCTGCCTTTCTCATTTTGTAGGTATTTATGCCTTTAAATTTTGCAATTTCCTTTAGTTTGTTGATTGTAATGTTCCCGTTCCCTTTTCTTTTCAGTCCCGAACTCTGAATGGTTTTTGTGTCAGTTGTTTTCTTTATGTTGTTCCGTGTCCTTGCAGAAATCTTTACTTTTTTTATTGCCATATTGCCTCCCTGTAATTTTAGTTTTTAAAAAATAAAACTTTCAATGACCTGTATTATAAAGAATCCCGTTAAAATTTTTTTCATAATATCCTTAAGTAGTTACTATAATTTTTTCTATGACTGGATGTCAATAACTATGTCCATTTTTTATAGCATTAATTCCGGGATTTACCGCATGCCTTTTGTTACAACATTCCGGACTTTATCATTGCCCAGATGAGTCGCAGGCCGAGAAAAGCTGCAAGTGTGTATCCTACAATACCTAATGCTGAAAAACCCCAAATTTTTGGACCCACATGAAACTGGGCTATCGTGGATGAACCGATAATAATAGCTGCGATTACAATCGCAAACGCCAGACGGTTACTGGCTTTGTCTATATGGTTTTCAAGATCTTCGAGTTTTTCATGTTTAACGGTTACCTCCCATTTGTTGTCCTTAACATCGCGAACAAGGACTTCCAGGGCCTTCGGGACTTCTTTTAAAACCTTTTGAAGGTCAAGCAAAAACTTCATTCCTTCTTTTGCCATGGTTGACGGCGACAGTTTGCTTTTCATGATGTTTTTTGCATAGGGTTTTATACTTTCCACAAAATTGAAGTCAGGGTCCAGGTCTCTGACTACAGATTCCACAGTCATAAATGCTTTCCCCAGCAAGAGAAGTTCTGACGGAACTTTGATACCGTGTGACTTACCGATATGTATGGACCTCTCAAGGATTGAAGCAAAAGAAAACTCCTTCAGGGGAAGGTTATAGTACTCCTCGATAAAATTTTCCAGGTCTCTTTTAAAAGCAGTGCGGTTAAATTCTTCCCCGATAATCCCTATTTTTAGATATATGTCGGTAATCGCATCGAAATTCTTGTCAATAAAAGCAAGAAGCCAGTCTGCCAGATTTTCCCGCATATCCGGACTTAAATATCCCATCATACCAAAGTCATGAAAACAGAGCCTCCCATCTTCAAGAATTAAGATATTGCCGGGATGCGGGTCAGCATGGAAAAATCCATCTATAAAAACCTGTTTTAAGTAAGACTCAACAAGTCTTCTGGCAAATTCTTTTTTAAGTTCAGGCTCTTCCTGAGAAAGCTCGGTTATTTTTCTGCCCTCGCTCATTTCTATCGTGAGCACACGCTTCGTTGAAAGATTATTTAAAACAAGGGGAACAAAGACGTCTTTACTATCGATAAAATTATCTCTAAACCTCTGCGCATGTCTCATTTCTGTCTCGAAATCTACTTCTTTTAAAATGGTTTTTTTTAGTTCTACTATCTGACTTTTCGGATCATAGAGCCTGCTCTCCGGGATATATTTATCCAGGAGCCTTGCTATATGCCCCAAAAGATCGAGGTCTGTCATAATTATCTCTTTAATTTCAGGTCTCTGGATTTTTACAACAACAGCTCTGCCGTCAAAGAGCTGAGCCCTGTGTACCTGGGCGATTGAGGCTGCTGCCAGGGGTTTTTCTTCAAAAAATGCAAATAATTCTTCCAATGATTTCCCCAGTTCTTTTTCTATCTGTGTTTTCACTGCCTCTAGAGGTACGGGTTCAACGTTTTCCTGAAGTCTTTCCAGCTCAGTGATAAAAGTACCGGGGAGGATATCTTTCCTTAGACTAAGGACCTGCCCCAGTTTTATAAATGTGGTGCCAAGCTCCTCCAACATCTTGCGCAGGCCTACGGCTGGAGATATTTCAGGAGCTAAGCCTTTCCATCTGTTGATAATACGGTCCATTAAAGGGATTTTTGTCCTCAGGCGGAGCCTGTTGACAATGGATTCAAAGCCATACTTTGCCATCGCCCCTATAATTGCCCTGAGGCGTTTTATCTCTTTTTTTCTAAACCTGAACATATCTCTCTGTTTTTGCATTCAATTCTAACATCTTGGCAAGGAGAATCCAACTATATTTTCATACCATAAGAGCGAATGTTTTTACCGTTTTAGCGAATAGGGTTTTTCATAGGGGGAAGTTTTTTATTTCAATTTTTATCTAAAAAAAAATAACACAAGCAACTATACTCTCTATTTCGTGTGAAGCATAATTGCTTGTGTTATAAAGGTATTTCTAAAGAGCATCGTGACTTCTTTTTTATGAAAAGAACTGCTGCTCCACCGGCTATCATGAGGAGGCAGAGGATTTGTCCCGTAGTAAGGGGTCCAAGTATGAATCCCAGTTGAGGATCAGGCTGGCGGACAAATTCAATGAAAAATCTGACCAGCCCATAGCCTATTAAATAGAGAGACAGGAAAAAACCATTGAACGGCCTTTTTTTTCGCACGTTCCAGAGGATGAAAAAGAGAAACACACCCTCGAAAAAAGCTTCGTAAAGCTGTGATGGGTGTCTGAGTTGACCAGTTGGGTCTGAAGGGAAATACATACCCCAGCGTGTGCTTGTTATACGGCCATACAGTTCTCCGTTAATAAAATTGCCAATTCTGCCGAACGTATATCCTAATGGAATAGCGGGAATGAAAAGGTCTGAGAAGTGCCAGAAATTTATTTTATTTTTATAACAAAAAAAGATACTGGCTGATAAAATTCCAATGAGCCCGCCATGGTACGACATTCCGGTAATCCCTGTATAATGAAATCCGTTTGTAAAGCTGAAGGGGAGGATTATTTCTAAAGGATGGGCACTATAGTATTTTAAATTGTAAAATACCACATAGCCTAATCTTCCCCCGGCCATTAAGCCCAGAATTGCCCAGACAAAATAATTTTGGATAACATTTTTTGAGTATTCATATTTTTCATTTTTCACTCTGTACATAACGAGTATGTATAATACCGAAAAAGCAACTACATACATTAAGCCGTAATAGCGCACCTGGAACTGTCCGATTTGAACAATAACAGGGTTGATATGTTCGGGCAGGTGGTTCCAGAATTTAAAGAATTGATTGTTCATAAGATAAGCCCTCTAAGGGCTTTTCAGCCGCCGTTTTCTTAGCCCTTTAGTTCTCCTTTAATTTTCAGGTAGTTTGCTATGCCTGAGCGTGTTATTATTCCGACCAGTCTGTCGCTCTTCATTACCAGGAACCTTCCTTTATCCTCCCGGATTATTTTTTCAAGGATCGTTGACACATCATTATCCTCTGATACTGCGAGTGACTTATCAAATGCCTGCATAACATCCTTGGCACTCGTGTTAAACCATTTATTTTTAAGGATACCTTTTATCTCTTTAAGGCTTATGATGCCCACAAGGCGTTCACCCTCTACAACAGGGAATCCGCCAAAACCGTATCTTAAAAAATAATTGTCAACAAGCTCTGAAAGGCTCATGTCTGAATGTACAGTAATGACATCATGAGCCATGACATCTTTCACCTTAACACCTGCTAAAATGTCCCTGGTGGTTGCCTGTCGGTAACTTGACTGTGCCGCTGTGTATAAAAACCATCCTATAAGTATAAACCAGAGGCCATCAAGACGGCCTGCCATAAGGGGACTGAATCCTGCAATCATAAAAAACAGAGCAATAATCTGTCCTGTTTTTGAAGCCATTTTCGTAGCATTGAGGTAATTGCCTGTTCTTTCCCAGAGTATGGCCCTTAGAACCCGTCCACCGTCCATGGGAAATCCTGGAAAGAGGTTGAATGTCCCGAGAATAATGTTAATCTGAAAAAGATAGTTCGTTATGGCTTTTAATCCCTGGTAATCACCTGCCAGTCTGTAAAATATGAAGAAAATCAATCCGAGGATATAACTTGAAAAGGGACCAGCGAGTGCCATGTTTAATTCAGCCTTGGGGCCTGATGGTTCCTTTTTCATTTGAGCAACACCGCCAAAAATAAAAAGCGTGATACTGGTTATCGGTATTTTGTATCTTCTCGCAATAAATGAATGCGACAACTCGTGAATTATTACAGAAAGAAAAAGCAAGAGGGCTGCGAGCGCGCCTCTCAGCCAGTTGGTAGTCTGGGGGAGTTCAGGTGCTACCTGTGGGAAATACTGTGTTGCTAAAGCCCACGTTATAAGACCGAATACCAAAAACCATGAAAAATGAATCCTGATGGGGATTCCTGATATTTTTCC
>DAOVVO010000104.1 GCA_030637135.1 Nitrospirota bacterium | reverse complement strand
ATATATATTGTTAAAACTGTATTTTTTCAAACTCTTTTCCACTAATCCTCCATTCTTGCAAAAAACCCTCTACCGTACATAGAACTCTGGAGAGGGATACTTTATCTTCGTTTTTGCTATACTTTTTTTACTTCTTTAACTTTATTCATGTCAAATAATAATATTCAGTATAACATATTATCCGTTTTTTACAATACATAAAATATAAAAAAGAGGGAGCAGATTTTTCCTCCTGCCCCCTCTCTGTAACTCATTCTATCCTCTCTGGTGTGTCTTTTAACTTTTAATACATCCCTTCCATCCCCATTCCACCGCCTGGCGGCATTTTCGGGGCTTTTTCTTCCTCTGGTAAATCAGCAACCATAACGCTCGTTGTAAGCAAAAGGGCTGCAATGGATGACGCATTCTGGAGAGCAGTCCTCGTAACCTTTGTCGGGTCAATGATACCACTCTTTATCATATCAACATATATCTCTTTATCAGCATCAAACCCGTAGTTCTTATTGTCGTTGGCTTTTACTTTTTCAACAATTACAGAACCTTCAAGTCCTGCATTCTGAACAATCTGTCGAATCGGCTCTTCAAGCGCCCTTTTTGTCAAATCCACACCGGTCTGCTCATCTCCCTCAAGCTTCATTTTCTCTAAGGCAGGAATGCACCTGATCAGTGCAACACCACCACCTGGTATTATGCCTTCCTCAACAGCAGCCCTCGTTGCATGGAGTGCATCCTCAACCCGTGCTTTTTTCTCCTTCATCTCTGTTTCTGTTGCAGCACCGACGTTAATTACAGCAACCCCTCCAACAAGTTTTGCAAGACGTTCCTGAAGTTTTTCTTTATCATAATCTGATGTAGTTTCTTCAGCCTGCGTCTTTATCTGTTTTACGCGACCCTTGATCTTGTCCGGATCACCCGCGCCTTCAACAATCGTTGTATTCTCTTTATCAATATTGATTTTTTTCGCCTTTCCGAGGTCATTTACCTTTATGGACTCAAGCTTTATACCAATGTCCTCTGATATCATTGTCCCACCTGTCAGAACCGCTATATCCTCAAGCATTGACTTTCTCCTTTCGCCAAAACCAGGAGCCTTCACAGCACATACCTGGAGGGTACCACGAAGTTTATTCACAACAAGGGTGGCAAGTGCCTCGCCTTCAACTTCCTCTGCAATAATAAGAAGGGGTTTCCCCATCTTAGCAGTTTGCTCAAGTATTGGAAGGAGGTCCTTCATGGAACTTATCTTTTTCTCGTGAATAAGCAGGAAAGCATCTTCGATAACACATTCCATTCTTTCCGGATCAGTTACAAAATAAGGAGATAGATAGCCCCTGTCAAACTGCATTCCTTCAACAACGTCAAGGGTTGTCTCCATGCTTTTTGCTTCTTCAACAGTAATAACCCCGTCTTTTCCTACCTTATCCATTGCTTCTGCTATGAGGTCTCCTATTGAAGGGTCATTGTTTGCTGATATCGTGCCTATCTGTGCAATCTCTTTCTTATCCTGCACGGGATTACTCTGCTTTTTCAGTTCTTCTACAACAACATTTATTGCCTTTTCTATTCCCCTCTTGACATCCATGGGGTTTGCACCAGCAACTACATGTTTAAGCCCTTCTTTATAAATCGACTGTGCAAGCACTGTAGCAGTGGTGGTTCCATCACCAGCCACATCCGAAGTCTTGCTTGCGACCTCACGAACCAACTGTGCGCCCATGTTTTCATAAGGGTCTTTCAGTTCAATCTCCTTCGCTACCGTGACACCGTCTTTGGTAATAGTCGGTGCGCCAAATTTTTTGTCAAGAACGGCATTTCTTCCTTTAGGCCCCAGTGTCGCTTTAACAGCGTCGTTTAACATATTTATGCCGCTTAGGATACTTCTTCTTGCTGTCTCACCAAAAACTAACTGCTTTGCCATTTTTTCCTCCTCAAAGATAAAACGTGATTAATTGTTTTTATTTTCCCACTATTCCCAAGATATCATCTTCTTTGATAATGAGATATTCAACACTATCCATGGTTATCTTAGAACCAGAGTATTTTTCAAACAAAACGATATCTCCTGCTTTTACATCCATTTTCTGAAGTTTGCCGTCATCTGTTACCCTTCCAGGTCCAATAGCTATTATCTCCCCTCTCTGCGGCTTTTCCTTTGCAGTTTCAGGAATGTACAGTCCTCCCTCACTTTTTTCAGCTTCTTCAGAATACTTGACCAAAACCCTGTCTCTCAGCGGTTTAAACTTCATAACCATCTCTCCTTTCATTTGAAAAAATTTTTTATTGAAATTAAAGCTCCCTGTAACACGTCAATGCGTCGTTGCGACTCGTGCCAAGACTCGTACCAAAACTCGTTCCCGAGCTACGGGGAATACGCCTGACTGCCCTATTTCATTGTACCGAGAAATTATTAGCACTCACCTGAGGCGAGTGCTAATATACTATTAATTAATTTTTTAAACAAGGTTTTAAAAAGCCCAAAAAAGGCTAAAATTCCTTAAATATTGCCTTTTTTAGCCATATAAACAGTTTTTTCTCAAAAATACTCCTTCTTAAGTAAAAAAAACACTACATTAAATAATAATTTCTTGAAATTCATTACTATAAATCCATGTGAATAAGGTTAAGGAATGGATGCTACTCGTACGGAGAGTCGCATCGACGTGCTGCAGGATGATTAATTAATAACGTCTTTTCATTTTTAAAAAGAACTTTATCATCAAAATGCCGAAAACAAAGCCACCGATATGTGCAAACCATGCAACTCCTCCCTGACCTGCAATTCCCTTGCTTATCATGCCGTTTATAAATTGTATTACTATCCATAACCCTATCACGAATAACGCAGGAAGTCGAACAACCTGAACAAAAAACCCCAGGAAAATAAGGGTATGGATTCTTGCCCTTGGAAAAAGTAGCAAGTATGCCCCCAGAATCCCGGATACCGCACCGCTTGCACCAATCATCGGAAGCATGGAAGAAGGCTCTGTTACTGCATGAGCATATGCCGCGGTAATACCGCAGAGAAGGTAAAATACAAAAAATCTTACGTGGCCTAATCTATCCTCAATGTTATCCCCAAATATCCAGAAATAGAGCATGTTAGTGCCGAGATGGAGAAAACCACCGTGCATAAACATAGAGGTAAAAACAGTTAAAACGGGATGTACAGGCTGTGCAGTCTGAAAAGTCAATAGAAAACGCGGGATTGCCCCATAAGCATATACAACACGCCTGGGATCACCGGGATATGTCATTTGTACTATAAAAACAATAATATTAACGACAATCAGTCCCACTGTAATGAAAGGTAATCTGCGGGTAGGATTATCATCTTTAAAGGGAATCATGTTACGCTCGCATCTCCCCTTGCAATAAATTTTCCGTTATTTTAAAATTTCCATGGATTGTATGGATTGTATTGATTATGCGCACCTGTCTGTCCTCTCACTTTTATATTGAAACCTCAAGGACAGACACTTACTTCTTCATACGTGAAATTAACTAAAAAAGCTGATTTTGTCAATTTATGGGAGAAATCATCAAACATTATTGTGAACTAACGTTGTCGTTGGTGAATATGTAAGTATATTTTTAATTTTATTGTTTTTTTTAAGCCATAGTTATCTCTGATTTTTATGATATAATACTAACAAAGGGGGCGACAGGCCTCGACGGGGGTTATGAAGTCTAAGTTGCGTGCCGTGGTTCTGTCACCACGTCAACCCTGAACCGTTACTGGTACAGGGTAAAAAGACAGATAAAAAACACAAACGCCAACACTGAATTGGCACTCGCTGCTTAAGATATAAGCGGCGCGCTTCCCTGGGAATGCCTGTGGCCCAGAAGAGGTGTCGACAAGCAGGCTGGCCTGAGGGTTTTTCCCCTGTCCTCCAGGTGAGATTTAAGGGGATAGGATTCAGGTCGAAGCGACTCTCCGCGAAGACTCGCTTCGAGAGGGCCTTCTTACTAGCACACCTGATTCTGAAAATCCAAATAAGTAAGATACGCATGTAGACGCTTAGATGTAGTGCTTCCGGACCCGGGTTCGAATCCCGGCGCCTCCACCAAAAATATATTTAATTTTATCGGGATTTAAGGATTTTAGTTATTAAGGTTTCAAGCAAAGAAATCAAAAATACAAAATTCAAAATTGTTGAGGAACATGGTTTACATAATAAGAAAATTCCTAAATTTTTCATTTTGCCCGTCTCGCCGAGGTCTGATAAGGCGGACATTTTGAATTTTGTATTTTTTTGCATTTTCTAACCCTCTAATCCTTTAAAACCTCTTTTAACGAAAGTATTTTATGGCACATCCAAAAATTCTGGCAATGGTTTTAGCCGGTGGCAAGGGCAAGAGATTGTTTCCGCTCACCTTTGAACGCTCCAAGCCAGCCGTAATGTTTGGCGGACGTAACCGCATCATTGATTTTGTTCTGAGCAATTTTATAAATTCCAAAATATTTTCGATTTATCTGCTCGTCCAATATAAATCACAGTCCCTGATAGACTATGTCAGGGAAAACTGGGGGTTTTCTTCT
>DAOVVO010000081.1 GCA_030637135.1 Nitrospirota bacterium | reverse complement strand
TCTCCAGAATACGAGGCGTTTCAGAAGATTATGAAAAAGATCATGGGAGATGTTAAGAACGCTCTCCAGACTTTGACGGGCAAGAAAGAGGGGAGGAGGGTTAACCGTGCTTTAAAAGAGGCTCTTCAAAGGGTATATAAGGCACTGACGACAAATCCTGATCTATCGCCTTTCGGAGCTTTGCCCGTGGCAGAAGAGGCAAATGGTATTGGTGGTGCTGCTTTAAAGACGAAGGGAAAAGAAGAAACAAAGGATATCGTTCATCCAGCCATTCAGAAACAAGGTTCCCTGACAGAAAAGCAGAAAAAGAGAAAGAAAAAACCGAAAGTGTGGCAGTTGACTCCGAATGCAGTTATTAAGAAAATGAAGTTCGGGGAGATGGGAGTCTCGTGCTGTGTGGACGGGTTTGGTGAAAGTGGCCCTGAGGCTTTTTCAGAAGAGACGACAATTTTCATTAACAGGGACCATCCCCTTTATAAGAGAGAATCAAAAAAAGTTGACACCCATGTCCTCAACCTTGCGAGGCTCATCACGCAGGAAATCTCCCTTATGAAAGATCCGAGAAATCCGCGACAGGCTTTTGAAAGACAGAGTAAATTGCTGAGGGATGCGTTCATAGAGAATAGTTGAGCTGCTGCCGGAATTAAAAAGATCCTCGTTTTCTCTTCGATAAAAAATACTTGTGAGCATATCGCAGTCCCACCTCGTAGGTGGGACTGGGTGAGACAACACAGGTGAATTTAGTAAGTCACAATATCCCGGTGACCGAAACTGACAGTGTTATCAATAAAATGAGCCTCTACAGGGTTGATTCTGAAAAGGACATAATCAGGATTTTCGGGTAATTCATTCATATACGGATACTTCTTCTCCATCATCCCGAAAACCTTCTTCAAAAGGGCGTTATCCGTGACACGTTCTGCCTTTCCTCTCATCTGAATGCCCTGTATGCTTTTTAATTCTTTGTAATCCTCATCAACAGTATATGCAACAGAAGGATTGCTGCTGATATTCCGTGCCTTACGGGTGTTTTTGTCAGTTATGAAATACACAGTTGCACCTTCAGATACATAACCGACGGTATGCGCAAGAGGCGCGCCGTCCGGAGTTACTGTTGCCAGATTGAGATAAGGGTGGGCAGACAGGTAATCGGTTATTTTTTGCTTTACGTCAGTTCCCATTGATAAGACCTCCTTTAAGGAATGATTCCTGGTTATTGTTTAAGAAAGTTTTCGAATATCATCTTTTCAAAGAGGCGAAGGGCGTCAGACCTCTTCTGGACCTTCATTTTCAAAAGAGCCCCTTCCCAGCTGTTTATGATAAACTCGGCTGTTTCATGTGTATCCAGAAAGTCCGATAGTTCACCTCTCTGAACAGTCTGGTCAAGCATCTTCTTAACAGGGTGGCGCATCATCTGGAATATTTTGTCGAGCTTGATCCTGAAGGAGGGATTCAGGTCTGCCATCTCCTGTGATAAATTACCGATAGGGCATCCGAGCTCGCAGTCATTGTGTTCAAAGAAATCCAGGAATTCATCAAAGAGTTTTTTAAGCCTCTTCAGTGGCGGCTCACCTGTTTCGTTCATCAGGGTTTCTGCCTTTGTAACAAAAAACCGTGCGTAGTGGTCCAGGATGTTCAGTCCAAAATCCTCTTTATTTTTAAAATAATGATAAAAAGAACCTTTAGGCACATTGGCTGCATCAAGGATTTCTTTAATACCGGTGTTGTTAAACCCCTTTTTGTGCATGATCCGGGCGCCTTGTTCAATGATTGCTAACCGAGTGTTTTTATGAATCATTTTAAATATAATAGACCAGTCGTCTATACTTTTCAAGGAAAAAATTAAAATCTTTCTGCAATTTTACCAGCCGTAGGCACGCCAAGGTTGGTTTTGGGGCGCTCCGCCCCCATACCCCCGGGTCGGAATCGACCCAAAGAAGGTCGATACGTCGTTGCGACTCGTACCGAGACTCGTACCGAGGCACCCCGCGATTGTTAATGT
The DNA here is from genome assembly GCA_030637135.1 of Nitrospirota bacterium. Lineage (GTDB taxonomy): Bacteria > Nitrospirota > Thermodesulfovibrionia > UBA6902 > BMS3Bbin08 > DAOVVO01. Next base: position 4,072 of record DAOVVO010000081.1, on the reverse strand, counting down.
TCCCTTAACACATGGAATTAACATCTGGTATAATTTAATTAGTACGTATCATAATATTTATCTCGACACGTATTTTTAAACTGCGAGTACATGTGATTTGTGACATAAAAATTTGAAGATAGTTTTCCCATGCAAGATTCTGATCGTACAGTACAACTCGAAGAACTGATTAAAAAGTTTGAAAACCTCAGGCGCGATCTGATTCCAACCGAAGAAAAGCTTAATGCCGAACTCTCAAAAGTGAAACAACACATTTTAGATCGGGCACGGGCCAGGACCAGTTTTACCGGTGATCCCTTTAAAGATTTAAGTATTGTCAAATTTGGTAAAAAATTTAAGGAGAATTATGAACAGCTCTTAAAGTTAAAGGATATGTTAGAAGATGCTAAGGGCACATTCATCCTGATTCATGATATGAGCTATAACCTGTTAATCAATATACTGAAAGAAGCTGATAGGTGCTATATCCCGTTTCGTGTTGCCGCTCTGGGAATCATTGATAGTAACCCCCTGGAGGTTGGGTATGAACATGACATAAGAGGCGACCATTATTATTTAAAATTAAGATTTCAAAATGGGGCTTATATAAGAGAACTGGAGGGGAAAGATGAGGGGAAACTTGATAAATGGTTAAAGGTAATCCCGACTTTCAGGGGGAGGGGAGAAGGTTATACTGAAAAGAGCGAACCGTTAAAATTAGTGATGCCGATAACAGATATTAAATCTTCAGAGGTGTATCACAGGCTTCGGTATCCGGATGAAGAAGCCTATATTAGACAGGCCTATACAGATGATAAGGCAGCAATAAAATCTAAAAAACCTTACTGGAGAATAGCACCTGACAGGTTTGACACGTCCAAGGTTAAGATCGTTTCTGGACCTGTGGTCGAAATTTTTGAACGGCAGGAGTTCCCTGAAAAGGAACACAAAACTTTTGCGCTCTACATAGGTAATGAAGAAGTGACGAAAAGATTACATCTTAACGTGGAAGAACTGAGCACACTTGAAAAAATATATGATACTTTAAATTCTACGAGGGGGAAACCCGGAGGCAAAACGCTTATTTTCTAATTCATGTTCCGCAGATTTTGCCTATACCAGACATTTTCAGGTGCTCTCTTGGAATTCAACTTTATCAATGGCAATTTAGAGATTTACCTATTTAGAAATTTTTCATATAATTGAACAATGGAACAGGATGAAAAAGAAATGCAATTAATTGCACTGCTTTCCGGTGAAATCACTGACGATTATATATTTCATGAAAGCGATAAAGAAGATGTGGAGCATTTCTGTAAAAAGTTAAATGAACAGATACCCTTACATCTTTATGAAGTAGAATTTTTCAAGGAAGGGAAAGTTAATACCGCTACAGCAAACTTTTGCGAACACTGCAATCAGCTCTTTATTTACAGGCAAGCTAAGTAAAATTATCGAGGTCCAACCTCGATATATCTCATTTCATTAACATCACCTTTCATTGTTCCTCAAAAATCCTGTTCACATTTTCTTCATAGTTAGATGTTAACTTTTATATTAAGTGTTCAGACCTTACATAAATTGGAGCACTCTTTTCAGCATAAAAATTTATATCGTATGTTATGTAAATCTTCCATGAAATGGAGATCATACTCTTATGTGCGGCTAAAACTTTAAAAGGAGGTTCAAAGTAAATGAAATTTGCATTGCACAATAGAAAGAGAAGAAGGTTTCTCTGGTATTTTCTAGTGATTATCATGGTAGCTGGTTTGATAATCAAAGGCTATACAGTGTCAGAGGGAAACGAACAGCCGAGCCTCAGTGACGGCAAAGATTGTCCTTTGAGCAGTGAAGAGTTAGCGGCAGCATCTGCCTATTTAAAATTTAAGAAGATAAAGGCATCTCATCTTCCCTCAGGTATTCCAGATATCTATGGACAGGAGTTAAATATTTCTTTTGATAAGGTTCAAGATGCTATTAATAAGGTAAGGGTATTCGGTCCCACGCATGGCAAAGAAGGACAAAAAATAAACTTGACTGGTGAAAATCTGAAACGATACATAAATATTGGCTCTCATATTGCCTGCCAATATTGCTGCAGGGCCAAGACACTGGTGAGAAAAGACGGGAAGGCAGCCTGCGGATGTGCGCACTCAATAATGATGAGGGGGCTGACTGCTTATTTACTTGAAAACCATCCCGAGCTTTCAGATGAGCGGATTTTAGAGGAATTGAATACCTGGAAGATTGCTTACTTTCCCAAACAGACTCTTTCCGCAAAACTCAAGGAGATGGAAGAAGATGGGCATGAGGGAATAGGAGAGGTTATAAGGGAATTTCCAGATTTTTTGCCGAAGATGGTTGGTGGTTGCTAATTTTTATACAGATTGTCAAAAATTAAAGCAAATCAGTAAGCCTAAAAATATCGAAGTTCAACTTCGATATTTTTTTAAGAGAGGGTTTTATTCCTCTTGTTCCTCTCCCTCTGCCTTTTTATCCTCTTGTGCTAACTTCTTCTCGACGGCTGCCTCTCTCTGGAGGAGTTCCCAGTCATGGTCTATCTCCTCCTGAATCTTCTTGAGCATCCACGCGTTTTGAGGCGCAAAGAGGTGCTTGAACCTGCCCTGAGGTTTCAGGAAATCAACAATGGGTTTTTTCTCTTTTGGTTTGACCGTGATTTTGGTAACCCCGTTTTCTACTTCATAGAGGGGCCAGTAGCAGGTCTCAACCGCAAGCCTCGAGAGGGCCATTGCGTCATCAGTCCTTGAACGCCACCCGCGGTTACAGGGAGATATAACGTTCATGAATTTGGGTCCTTCTATTTCAAATGCCTTTCTCACCTTTTTTATGAGGTCTGACCAGTGCGCTGGTGATGCCTGCGCTGCGTACGGAATGTTGTGCGCAGCCATGATTTTTGTCAGATCCTTTCGCTTCTGCAATTTGCCGGGAATCACGTCGCCGGCCGGACATGTTGTGGTATTTGCTCCGAATGGCGTTGCGCTTGACCGCTGAATACCGGTGTTCATGTAAGCGCCGTTGTCATAGCAGATATAGAGCATGTCGTGTCCGCGCTCCATGGCTCCTGAGAGCCTCTGAAACCCGATGTCATAGGTTCCGCCGTCACCGCCAAAGGCGATGAATTTTATGTCTTTGCTTATCTTTCCTTTTTTCTTTAATACCCTGTACATGGTTTCAACCCCTGATATGGTGGCTGCGGCGTTTTCAAAGGCAGTGTGAATCCATGGTATCTTCCATGCCGTGTATTCGGATATACATGAGGAGACCTCAAGACACCCTGTTGAATTTGAAGCAATGATAGGATACTCAGTTGCCATGAGTACCTGCTTTACAATAATGGGTGCTCCGCACCCGGCGCACATCCTGTGGCCGTAGGTAAAACGGTCTTCCCTTTTTGAAAGTTCCTTTAATCGTAATGGCTGTTTCTTGGTCTCTGTTGACATAATATCCTCCGAATTAGTAATCAGTAATCAGTTCACTGCGTTCTCCCTACTGCCTACTGCTTACTGTATTTTTTTCCCGCTTTACTTCTTTTCCCGCTTTTCTTGCTTTCTGTTCACAGTTTACTGTTAACTGTTCACTGTTTATTCTCTTACTCCAATATATTCTTTTACGGTTTTTACCGTGCCGTTTTTTGCAATTTCGATTAATTCATCTAAGACGTATTCTACCTGGTCAGGCATGAAATCCCTGCCACCGAGACCATAAATTTTGTTTGTCATCCTTGGCTTTTTATCCAAATGGTACGCAGCATTCCAGATCTCAGTAAACAGAGGGCCGTATGCGCCAAAGGAGTCAGCCCTGTCAAGGACACTTATTGCCTTGACGTTTTTCAGTGCATCAGCCACTTCTTCATACGGGAAGGGCCTGAACAGCCGTGGTTTCAGGAGCCCTGCCTTGATGCCTTTTTCCCTGTACTGATCAACCACGTCCTTTGCCGTGCCTGCCGCTGAATTGAGTATGACAAGAGCGATTTCTGCGTCATCAAGTTTATAGGTCTCAAAAAGACCGTACGATCTGCCGCTCAGCTTTTTAAAGTCAGCTGCAACGGCAAGCACAACATCTTTCACCTTTG
>DAOVVO010000052.1 GCA_030637135.1 Nitrospirota bacterium | reverse complement strand
GAAAAAACGTAAGTTTTTTTCAATATTAAAAGATAACTTTTGACCCCATTCCCCCCTTTTAAATATTTATTCCTTGTCAGCGCTTTCATAACAACACCACATGAATCAAAATTCTCAAGAAAAAGTAGTTCTCTAGATACATACTGTGTATACCTGTTTATTTTTTCCATATGCAATCCTTTTTTGACATCTCTCAACACCTGATGCTACTTTATCCTCATGAATGACAGGAAAAAAATTGCACAGCTCATCATTGCGAGGCTTGACGGCACGGATATTAAAAAAAAATTTACATACTATGAATCGCTCGTTAAAAAAGGCATCGGCGGTTTTATTGTCTTTGGAGGAAAATTAAAAGACGTAACACATGGAATAAAAAAACTCCAGGATAGAGCAGAAATCCCGCTTTTCATAGCTTCTGACCTCGAACAGGGACTCGGCCAGCACATTACCGGGGGCACCCTCTTCCCTCCTGCCATGGCTCTTGCACAGGCAATAAACCCCAAAAACAAAAACGACATTAAACTCCTGAGAAGAACAATACATATCATTGCACAAGAGGCACGCGCTGCAGGAATCAATACCATATGTTCACCTGTTCTGGATGTCAATACAAATCCACAGAATCCTATTATATGTACGAGGGCTTTTTCTGAATCCCCTCACAAGGTCGCATGGTTTGGAAATGAGTTCATAAAGGGCTTTCAACAACACGGACTCTTTGCATGCGCAAAACATTTTCCCGGTCATGGAGACACTACCAAAGACTCTCACAGGGAATTGCCAGTCGTATACGCAGATATGAAGAGACTCCGCCGTGTCGAACTTTATCCTTTCAAACACGCTATAAAATCCGAAGTAAAGATGATTATGGTCGGGCATCTTAAGATACCTGCTCTTGACGCACACTATGCATCCAGTCTTTCCCGAAAAACAATCTGTGGACTTTTAAGGCAGGAGATGAACTTCAAGGGACTTGTTATTACAGATGCGATGAATATGCACGCAGTCAGCAGAAAGAGCCTTACTTCAGAGGCAAGGGCATGTTTAATGGCTTTAGATGCCGGGGCAGACATACTGCTTCATCCGGAACATCCTGAAAAGGTAATACAGTACCTGTCTTCACGAGGGAATGAGATAATGCCGGCAGTTGAAAGGTCTTTTCATACTGTTTTAAACGCAAAAAAAAACCTGAAAAAGGTAACATCACCGCTTAAAGGCACCCGCGTAGGGATACGTTCACACTGGAAAACAGCGCATGAACTGACGCGCAAATCAATCAAGGTGAGCCCTGGATTAAAAACACTGCACAGAGAACCGATTATCCTGATACTTGATGATGATAACTGTAACGCAGGAGATGTTTTTGCGAAAACGATAAAAACACGCTATCCCGGAACAAAAACCATTTATATCGACAACCAATTTCATGGAAGCACGAACACACTTCTCAAACCCCTTTCCGATAAGACACTTATTGCTGCGGTGTTTTCAAAGATATCTGCATGGAAAGGGAGAGCCGGATTGAGTAAAAAATTAAAGACTATACTCCAAAAAGCCGTAAAAACTTCAGGGTATTCCGTGATTGCAGGCTTCTGCTGTCCTTATGTATTCTCCGGCATAAAAGCAGATGCCGTTATTGAGGCTTACTCAGATTCAGAACTTTCTCAGGAGGCTGCGGGGAAGATTTTGTGTGGCCCATAATATAACTGTTGATTGCCCGTGCTGCACGCTTGCCAACACCCATCGCGCTTATTACAGTAGCTGCACCGGTTGTAATATCACCTCGGCGTATTACCATCATGTCTATCTTTGGTGCAAGAGTTTCTTTTCTGATAATTTTAAACATCGCCTTTAAAATTCCGTTTTTAATGTAAAACTTCCTGCAGTACGTGGATACGTCGATTTAAAAATCTTTAGAAAAATAAATGCAGATGATGAAAGTTATAGATGTAACATTTCATATTTTACATTTTTTGATTTTTAATGTCTTTTTTGAGTATATCAATCCTTTTTGTAAAAGAGCCAAAATTTTTTAAATTATGTTTCTCGTTACTCAGACTATTAAGAATCCCAACTACTGTGTGCAATGGTGACTCCATATATGTTTCCTGCCCCTGCCTTTTTTAACATCTTCGAACACTCCCTCATTGTTGCACCTGTTGTAAATACATCATCCACCAATATCACGTTCTTATCCTCGATTAAGTGCTCATTGGTAATTCTAAACGCATTTCTTACATTCTTTCTTCTTTCCCGTGCGTTCAGGCCAACCTGTGGCATGGTCTCTTTGTCCCTGCTTATGCAGTTAAGTATCAGTGCAGCACCTGTATTATCAGAAAAATGTTTAGCAAGGAGTGCTGATTGATTAAATTCCCTCTGCCTGATTTTTTTCTTAAAGAGTGGTACAGGTATAATTGCGTCGGCACAGGGTATCGTTATCTTACATACCATTTCAGAGAGTGGTAGAGAAAGCCTCTTTATCCTGTAATATTTAAACAGGTTAACAGCAACCCTCAATGTCCCCTCATAAAGACCATAGCTTCTCGCCCATGTAAAGGCAGGTTCTTCTTTAAGACAGTCCCCGCAGTTAATTGATTCTTCAGATACAAGCGGTTTACCACATGTACGGCAGAGAGGACCTCTGTAAGGAGCAATTCCCTCCCAGCAGTCGCGACATATTGGCGCTGTCTTATGGCAGGTTGACGGTTGTCTGCAGACAGGACAGGCCTCGGGAAACAATATTTTCAGGAAAGCATTCATCATGAACAATATTCATCAACTTTACTTTTTGACTTTTTTTTCATTTACAATCAGGCTTTCTCCTGTCATCTTCTCAGGCTTCTTCAGTTTCATCAAATCAAGGACCGTCGGCGCAACATCTGCCAGTATGCCCTTTTCTCGCAGCCTTATCCCTTTCGTAACAACAATAAAGGGCACCGGATTTGACGTGTGAGCTGTATAAGGATGGGTGTCCTCCTTCATTTGCTCGCAATTGCCGTGGTCTGATGTGATTATACTTATGCCCCCCATGCCCTGCACCTTTAAAACAATTCTTTCCAGACACGTATCAATTGCTTCACATGCCTTTACCGCTGCTTCCATTACCCCGGTATGTCCGACCATATCAGGATTAGCAAAATTCAGGAGTATAAAATCATATTGTGATGTATCCAATCTTTTCATAACTTCCTCTGTCACTTCGTATGCGCTCATATCCGGTTTTAAATCATACGTCGGAATATCCCGTGGAGACGGTATAAGACACCTTTCTTCTCCTTTAAAAAAAGTCTCATCTCCACCGTTGAAAAAATATGTAACATGCGCATATTTCTCTGTTTCGGCAATCCTGAGTTGTTTCAGTCCGTTTGTGCTTATTATCTCGCCGAGTATGTTGGTTAATTTGAGCGGCGGAAACGCAACAGGCACGGTAAAGGTCTCGTCATAGAGCGTCATTGTTATATAAGAGCGCAATTCAGGGACCTTTTTTCTTTCAAAAAAACTAAAATCATTGTCTGTCAGTGCCATGGTCAATTCTCGCGCCCTGTCTGCCCTGAAATTAAAGAACATAACAGAGTCACCGTCCTGTATTCTCCTGACCGGTTTAGAGCCGTTGTAGATAACAGTGGGCTTAATAAACTCATCTGTTTCATTTATTTTATAGCTCTGCTCCACAGCGTCTCGCGCTGTTTGAGCCTTTTCTCCCTGCCCCTGCACAATCGCATCATAAGCCCTTTTTATCCTTTCCCACCGTTTATCCCTGTCCATTGCCCAGTACCTTCCCGATACCGTGGCGATTTTCACTGCAGGCTTGTCCCCTATAAAAGACTCCAACTGCCTTATAAAGCCAATCCCTGAGGTGGGCAGGGTATCCCGTCCATCTGTAAACGCATGGATAAGTATCTCATTGACGCCGACAGCTAATGCCATATCAATGAGCGCGTAAAGATGTTTTATGTGGCTGTGCACCCCTCCGTCTGAAACAAGACCAAGGAAATGGAGAGCGCTCTTATCCTGAGGACTCATGGCTTTGATTAGGGCTTTATTTTCTATAAAAGTACCATTTTTTATTGCCTTGTTTATTCTTGTATAATCCTGATACACAATCCTTCCCGCACCGAGGTTAAGATGCCCTACTTCAGAATTACCCATCTGGCCTTCAGGTAATCCGACAGCCTCACCTGAGGCATAAAGGGACGAATGAGGAAAGTCTTTTAAAAGACCCCTGTAAAAGGGGATATGTGCATTTTCTATTGAATCAGCTGATGGATTATTCCCTATGCCCCAGCCGTCAAGCACTATAAGTATAAGGGGTTTCATGAGGGGGCTCTTAAAACCTTTGGATTTGAAAGTGTATATTTAATGTCTGCATGGTGAAGAGTACTGCACGATAAAAATGTTATAATATTTTTTTTCATCGTGTCTTGTTTGCATGTCCAAACGAAAAGCACTTGTAACGTGCCTGACGCCTGCCTGCTCTATGAGTCGTAGACCGGTAGGCATGGCAGTCAGGCCTGCCTGCCGGCAGGCAGGTTCCCCGTAGCTCAGGGACTCAATTACAGTCAATTCAGTACTTATACTGGTTTGCTTCGGGGTGTTTAAAAAGTTTACCAGCACTTATTACACTTTGTCAAAATTGATCTCTCAGAAAATCCAAATAAGACAGGCATTTGCGTTTAATCAGTATGGGAAATATTTCAATTGATATCCTCATAAATTGACAGCTGCATTTCAGAAAACTATAATCATTTCATGGGATATTTAAAATCAAGATACTCTGTTTTTGTCTTAGTTTTTTTCCTCGGCATAGCTACAGGTGGCTACTTTGCGCTTGTCAGAGGAGTTCCGAACATCGATGAAATCAAACATTACCAGCCTCCTGAAGGAACAAAGGTATACGCAGACGATGATAACCTCATAGGTAAATTCAAGGTTGAAAAAGGGATACATATGCCCCTTGAACAAATTCCTGAACATTTGATAAGAGCGGTTATCTCTGTTGAGGACTCACGGTTCTGGGTTCATAAGGGGATAGATTACATTGCCATACTCAGGGCACTTCTAAAAGACATTCTTGCCGGCAGGATTAAGGAAGGCGGAAGCACTATAACGCAGCAACTCGCTAAAATCGTCTTCCTTACCCCTGAACGTACCATTATCAGAAAACTGAAAGAAGTCATACTTGCCTTCAGGCTTGAGAGGAATCTCACAAAAGAAGAAATTCTCGATCTGTACCTCAATAGAATATACTTTGGTCACGGGGCTTACGGGGTTGAAATGGCGGCACGAAGACACTTTGGAAAGCCTATTACAGACGTTACTCTTGCAGAAGCAGCCCTCTTGGCCGGACTCTTAAAGGCTCCTGCCAGGTACTCCCCTTACAACAATATTGATAAATCCAAGGAGAGACAACATATTGTACTCATGAGGATGCAGGAGGAAAATTATATAAATAATGAACAGACAGAGAAAGCTTATAAAGAACCACTGTACCTTTCAAGCCTGAGACATAAACAAAAAGAACCAAACTATTTCCTGGAATATATCAGAAAATACCTTGAAGACAAATATGGTGTTGAAAAAGTGTATAAAGAAGGTCTTATGGTTTATACAAGCCTCAATATAAAAATGCAGAGTGCTGCTGTCAAGTCACTCCAGCACGGTTTGAGTAATTTAGACAAGAGACAGGGTTTCAGGGGGATAATCGGTCATGAGGATATAGACACGGAGAAAGAGGTTAACGAAAAAACGTCATTTAAAAAAAATAATTATGACGCCGGGAGACGTATTAACAGCAACCGTACTGGCTGTTTCTCCCTCAAAGGCAACGGTTAAAACAAAAGGGATTACCGGTACACTTGCTCTCTCTGATACCCTCTGGGTTAAGAAGCTTATAGATTCAAAGGGAAACGTAATAAAATCTTTGAAAGCATTCAAACTGAACAATATCTTAAAAGCAGGGGATATAATCACGGTGAGAGTAAAAAACGCTAAAGGGGCAAGACCTGCTTTTCAACTTGAGCAGGAACCGCTTGTCCAGGGAGCTCTTGTTGCTATTGAGCCCACGACAGGTTACATAAGGGCAATGGTTGGAGGTTACGATTTCAATAAGAGCGAGTTTAACAGGGCACTTTACGCAAAAAGGCAGGCTGGCTCAGTATTTAAACCTATAATTTATGCTACTTCTCTTGACCACGGATTTACCCCGGCAAGTACAATCATAGATGAACCTGTGAACTATCCGAGCGAAACGTTCGGTGGTTGGGAGCCAGCAAATTATGATGAAGAATTCCACGGGCCGACAAGGTTAAGAGAAGCCCTTGCATATTCAAGAAACATAGTCACCATAAAACTCCTTGAAAAAGCTGGAGTTGAACACGCAATTGATTTCGCCAGGGCTGTTGGTATTAAAGGTCCGTTTCCTCACAACCTTACCCTTGCACTCGGAAGCCTCAGTGTAACCCCTCTTGAAATTACATCGGCTTTCTGTGTTTTTGCCCGGGAAGGTATACGGATGAAACCGATTGCTGTCAAATATATTACTGACTTAAAAGGAAATATACTTGAAAACAATGAACCCAGGGGGAAAAGAGTCATAAACCCTCAAACAGCCTTTCTCACAACGTCCATGCTTGAAGATGTTGTTAAATATGGAACAGGCTGGCGAGCCAAATCGCTGAAAAAAACAGTTGCAGGAAAAACAGGTACTACAAATGACTATAGAGATGCATGGTTTGTCGGTTATACGCCCGGGTTAGCTGCAGGTGTATGGGTCGGCTTCGACAATCAGCGTGTGCTTGGAGAAAAAGAGACCGGCTCTAAGGCTGCAGCGCCCATATGGGTATCATTCATGAAAGATGCCCTTTCTGTAATCTCACCCCTTACCAGCGAGAGAAAGGAAGACACAAAACCGTTTTCTATACCTGATGGAATTGTTACCGCAACAATTGATCCGTTAACAGGGCTGCTTGCAACGTTCCAATCAGAAAAAATGATTGAGTTCTTTAAAGAAGGGACTGCACCGGTAGTCCATTCCACAGAGTTGGAAAGGAGCCTGGTAAGAATACAAAAAGAGGTACTTAAAGAAATATCGAAAGAGATCAAACAAGAGAAAAAAGAATAACCAATGAGCTTTCAATACAGGTTTGATTGCATGACTGGAGCTATCTGGAATTCATGAAATGAGGATGCAAACCCCGTTAGAAATTTTACAATCTCTAACGGGGTAAACGGTTTTTATTTGTTTAAAGATCCTTCTGTACAACAACCCTCTTATAGAAAGTGCATTTTCTGCAGTCTCCTAACTTCTGCGCAATAGCACCGCTTACCTTTTTCCCGCAAAAGGTACCGGCAATTGCCCAGCATATGCGCCCGTAATTGGGGTACGAAAGACATCTCAACTCTGCCGATCCCTCTGTCTTTTGCACCCCGCACCTGTTAAATTCCCAGCATGTTATCTTGCCCTCTTCATCTTTGCTCACATAAGGAAAATATATTGTAAAGGATGTCCCTTTGCCCACTGTGCTGTGCACAGTCAATAATCCATTCTGTTCATCCACAATCTTTTTGCAAATGGACAGACCAAGTCCTGTTCCCACCCCTAAATCTTTTGTGGTATAGAACGGCTCGAATATAATGTCCAATTCGTTCTCAGGTATGCCGGGGCCAGTGTCACTTACCTCTACCGTGACATACTGAACGTTGTTTAATTCCTCCATGATAGTTTTTATCGTTAGGGTACCACCTTCAGGCATAGCACCGATCGCATTTGAGACAAAATTATTTAATGCCTCCCTGATCTGGTCCCTGTCAATAAGAACCGGAGGGAGTGATGGATCCAATTTTTTCTCCACCTGAATTGACTGTTCGGTACATATATCTGCAAAAGCCTGGACGGATTCTTCTATAATTTCATTTACTCCCTGATTTTTTATATTAGACCGTGGTTCTCTTGAAAACGTAAGTACATCCTTGAGTATTCGTTCAAGCCTTCCGACTTCTGATATAAGAATTTCAGCATATTCCTTTTCCCTTGAGCCCTGAATTAATTTTTTTTCAAGACGTCGCGCAAAGCCTCCTATTGACGTTAACGGGTTCCTAATCTCATGGGCAACATCCGCAGTGAGTCTTCCCAATGCAGACAATTTCTCCACCTGTATAAGTTTACCCTGGACTTTTCTCAGTTCTTCGATATACCCCTCCAAATCCTTGTTGAGATTTTCTATTTTGTTTTTATCTTTATTTAATTTTTGAGAAAGCATGCCAAGGGGCGCTGCCAATAAAAACAAGAACGCTATTCTGACAAGAAAATCAGTCCAGTAAAGACCACTCAAATCAAAATTGCCGCTTATAAGATAGAGCACCGTGGCTACAGCTGCCAACATAATCCCGGCAAAAAGCCCGTAATAAAAAGAATAAAGGGCAGTTATCAAGTAAAACCCATTCAAAAAAGAGCTTTCAAACCCACCGGTTGCTTTGACAAGAAGCGATGTGAACACAAGGTCAAAGAAGAGCAAAGAACCATAAATGGTTCTTTTTCTTACGGGTGAAAGAAAAAACAAGAGATAGACAAAACCGCAGTAAAGAGTCAGGAAAATGAAAAGACTGCTGATATACCTGAATGTCTCCTGTGGTATATCAGAAAATATGAGCCACCCGACTCCGCCACAGAGGATAATAATCCGTAAAAGAATAAAAGCTATATCTGTGATTTCTATGCTATTCTTAAACGTATTCCACTGTGTTCGCCATCTCTCATATATACTCCTGCTCATTCCTCATTTATTATAGCAAAAAAATACTGAACGGTATCATCTTGAAAAAAAACCGAAAAAAATTACATTTATTCCATCTTCCAACCTGCATATCCACTCCGGCAGACGGTTGAAGTTTTTTAATCTTATCAGACATAATATCCGTATGAACTCCACG
>DAOVVO010000061.1 GCA_030637135.1 Nitrospirota bacterium | reverse complement strand
CGGCATAGTTCGATAAATCCGCCTCAGGTGGATAAACTCACTATCCTGAGTGAAATCGAAGGACACAAACCCTGCCCTTCGCAGGCTGTCCGACAATTCAAGTGGAGGTAGTGGTAAAATAAGGCTCAAAAAAACGGGAAGAGAGGACACTACATATGGCATATATCCAATCGTACAAGGATCAAGCCTGGCTGCTGCCACCGAGTATAGAAGATTTGATACCGGAGGATCATATTTGCTTTTTGGTTGAGAGCCTTGTGGATTCCATGGACTTCAGGGTCTTCGATTTGAAGTATGGTGGTGCAGGGCATCCTGCATATCATCCGAAGGTATTGCTGAAGATACTGGTAATGGGAGTTATAGACCGGGTGCGCTCCTCACGGAGGCTTGCAAAGAACGCACGTGAGAATGTTGTGTATATGTATTTATCAGAGAAACTGGCTCCTGACTTCAGAACCATAAGCGATTTCAGAAAGGACAATCCTGGGACTGTCAAGGAAGCGTTCAGACATACCGTTACGCTGGGAAAGCAGGAGGGGCTTCTTGATCTATCGCATCTGTCAACGGACGGGAGCAAGGTAAGAGCCAATGCATCCAACAGGCGAGTACTTACCAAGGAGGAACTGGAGTTTCTACTGAGGTTTGTAGATGAAGAGCTTGAGGAATGGGCCCAGCAAGATGCAAGTGAAGATAAAGCTTTTGGAGAACTCAGGGGACTTGACCAGCTTCCCGGCAAGAGCAAGAAGACGGTTCATAAGGCGGCACAGTATTATATTAAGAAGCTGAAGGAGAGGGGCAGCGTTTTCAAGGAGGAGTTAAAGGGCAAGCTTGAGCACGCACAAGAGGAATCTGAGGAAAGCGTTTCAAGGCAGACAAGCACAACTGACCCAGAGAGCCGTTTCATGAAAAACAATAAAGGGAAGATAGAACTATCCTATAACGCTCAAATTACTGTGGACAACAAGGGTTTTATACTGTCAAGCGATGTATGCCGGAACGCAACCGATACGGAACAATTACAGCCGCAGGTGCTTCAGGTCGAAGAGAACGTTGGGCCGTTGCCAGAAGGAATTCCGTGGAGCTTTGATGCGGGATACTTTGAGAGCACGAACATAAAGTTTCTCGCTGACAAAAAGATAGACGGGCATATACCTGAGAATGAGAAGAGGAGGGTGAATTCTTACGACAAAAAACATTTCATATACGATGAGGAAAAGAACGAATACATCTGTCCTGAGAAGAAGCGATTAAGATTTCTGGGCGAACGTTTTGACAAACAGAAGAACAAGACGGTAAGGGTGTACAAAGGAGAAGGATGTATTGGATGTAAAGCACAAAGCGAGTGCACACGGAGAGAAGACGGCATACGTTATATAAAGGACTTTCCCTATGAAGCCCAGCGAAACGCCATGAGGGCAAAGATGAAAACACGAAAGGCAAAGGAGCTTTATGCCTTGCGGTTACGTACTGTCGAACCGGTGTTTGGCGATATTAAAGAGAATAAAGGGCTACGGAGCTTCCTGACAAGGGGCATTGAGATGGTGAGGACGGAATTTAACCTTGCATGCATAGCGAGCAACCTGAGGAAGGTAAAGGAGCTCTTAAAAGAAAACAACAGGAATGCACCTTTAAAGGGAAGGGCGAGACGGAAATATGCAAACAAGATAGGAATGGTACCCGAGTGGCAGGGGTGCCCTGTCTGATAGAGGGCGAATAATACATTCGATTTACTTAGAAGTAATTGTTTCTCGATACTTCTTGTTATTGCTGGAGATTGTCGGACAGCCTGTTTAGGGTAGGGAAAATACAGGTGCCGCTCAGTATCAACCCTGAGGGCATTCGACTGAGCTCAGCCGAAGTCCAAACCCCGACTGCTTGCCCTGAGCGAAGTTGAAGGGTTAAGTCGGCGATAGTCGAATGGGTTGATTTTTAGTATTCAATGAGATTAACAATGAGTAACAAATCTGACCTTACTGCTCGAAAGAACAGGGAACTGACTGCCATCCTCGAAGTCAGTAAGGTCTTAACAACATCTTTTGCCCTTGAAAAAAATCTTTCATCTGTTATGTCAACGCTCGGCAGTCTTCTTCAGATGCAGAGAGGCTGTGTGTTTCTGCTCGATTCTGTATCACAAGAACTCCGCATTGTTGCAGCCCATGGACTTACAAAGGAAAGTATAGTAAAAGGAAAGTATCGTATTGGAGAGGGAGTTGTCGGCAGGGTTCTTGAAAAAAAGGTTCCCATGGTGATTTCCAATATTGGCAGGGAACCGTTATTTTTAAACAGGACAGGTTCAAGACCTGAAAAGGACGGAATTTCATTCCTTTGTGTTCCCATAAAACTTAAGAACGAGATTCTCGGGGTATTAAGTGTTGACAGGATTTATTCAAAAGAGGTTGGAGGAGTGGATGACGATCTCAGGGTCCTTGAAATTGTTGCCTCGTTACTAGCCCAGTTTATAAAACTCTGGGAAAGTTACGAAGAAGTTGAAAAAGAGAAGGAGAGTTTAAAAAGAGAGCTTAAAGGAAAATACCGTATAGAAAATATTATCGGTCAATCAGACAGAATGCAGGAAGTGTTTGACTCTGTCTATCGTGTTGCTCCGTCAAAAGCAACGGTGCTTTTACGAGGTGAGAGTGGAACGGGTAAGGAACTGATAGCAAAGGCAATTCATTATATGAGCCTGAGAAGTAAGGAACCATTTGTAAAATTCAACTGTGCCTCAATACCCGAGGGACTTTTGGAGTCAGAACTTTTTGGGCATGAGAAGGGGGCATTTACCGGAGCCATTTCATCACGGAGCGGCAAATTTGAGCTTGCACATGGGGGGACAATGTTTCTCGACGAAATCGGGGATCTTCCGATTTCACTGCAGCCCAAGATACTGCGCGTTTTACAGGAAAAAGAATTTGAACGGGTCGGTAGTGATAAGACCATAAAGGTTGATGTCAGGATCATTACAGCAACAAGTAGGAATTTAGAGGAACTGGTTTCTCGGAGCACGTTCAGGGAAGACCTGTATTACCGGTTAAATGTGATACCGCTTTTTCTGCCTCCTTTGAGAGAACGGGGAGAGGATATCCCGCTTCTTATGGAATATTTCCTGGGAAAGTTCAATAAAGAAAATAATCGGTCTGTTGTACTTGATAAAAGTGCCCTCCAGGTTTTTCTGAATTATAACTGGCCTGGTAACGTGAGGGAGCTCGAAAATACCATTGAACGCCTCGTTATTATGTGCAGTTCAGACAACATCACTTCGTTAGACCTGCCTGTTGCATTGAGCATCCGGCGGGTTAAAATCTCCGGAAGCGGAACAACGTTAGAGGCTGATATCCAGGAGATTGAGAGGACGAATATTCTCAGCGCACTTGAAAAAACAGGGGGGATTCAGGCAAGAGCAGCGCGTCTCCTTGGAATCACACCGCGGCAGATAGGATATAAGATAAAGAAATACGGATTAGAAGAAAAAGTTGGATAAAAGCACCGTACAATGGACAAGAAACATCTGCATACATTACCGGGCTACATAATAAACGGTTTTTTTTTGCTTGGTCTCCTTTCAGCTGTTGCATTCAGAGCGATCATCGTTTTCCAGCATGTTGAACCGGCATGGGTCAGGCCTGCCTGGTATGTTGGGGTCTTCGGTTACTTCGGTTTTTTTCTCTACCGCTATTTTATTACAAGAAGAAGAAAACATGCGGTAAGGGACTATGAATTAATAGAAAAGGTAGAGGCAAATGCGTACCTGACAGAGGAAGACAGGGAAGTAGTCATTTACCTTCTTTCATCAATTAAAAGGTCTCATGAAGACATCAACTATTTAGTTATCCTTATCCTCTCGATAATTGCAATATTGATTGATATAGGTTTTAGTTTTTATTCGTAATATGTAGAGATACAACCTCTACCCTGTTAGAGAAAGCCACCGTCGGTGCATACTGTTAGAAATTGTAAAATCTCTACCCTGTTAGAGCAAGCCACTGTCGGTGCATTCTGTTAGAAATTGTAAAATTTCTAACAGGGTTAACAGGCAGGGAACATATAAAAGCGTGGTTATCTGATAATTTCTGCGGTAAATCTGAACAGGCTGGCGTCTTTCCATTCGTTCTCTGACAGGCCGGCCTTTTTTGAAACCTGATTTCTTTCTGTGGTTGGTACCTTTTAAACAACTACTACTGAATCGTGCCATCCAAAAGAGTTGGGAACATATTTATCAGGACTCCAGGCATTCTCCCAGCGGTCTCCATCAATGAGGTACCTGAACTTGTACTCCCTTCCCGGTTCTAATTCTAACGTTACGGTAAAATCTCCGCTTTCGAGCTTATTCATGAGTGTGGCTTCTTTATCCCAATTATTGAAATCACCGACAATTGTGACTTTCTGTGCATCGGGTGCAGCATCTTTTGGGAGTCTGAAGGTAACCTTGCATGCAGAGGATGTCTCAAGATACTGTTTTGTAATACCCGGATGTTCAGACTTTTCTGATAAATTCTGTAGATTTTCTTGGCTGATACTCAATTCAACTTCAGGTAATTCCTCATTTCCCTTTGTTATTACATTTTCAGGTTCCTTGCTACGAAGAAACCAGTCAACAGGGACATTCCCGTGGGAGGATATTTTTTCTAAAAAATCACTTTTGGCGTCTTTGTCCAGGTTTTTCAGCTTTATTCCTGTCAGGTATTTATCTGAAAACCTACTCTTCCACACAATATCACCCAATACAGAAATAAATGTTCCCCTCTGGGGAAACTTTAGTTTTAACTCCAGGGTTTCTTCCGGTTCAAAATCAAGATTTAATGCCTCAAAACTAAAACCTTCACAGGATAAATTTTTTGTTAAGCCCCACGAATATTCAGATGACTCTTGTGTAGATTTAAATTGTATGATTACAGGAATATCGAATCTCATAAATTTTCTTTTCTCTGTTATCATTTGTTGTCTCCTTTCATTA
Organism: Nitrospirota bacterium; assembly: GCA_030637135.1. Classification (GTDB taxonomy): domain Bacteria; phylum Nitrospirota; class Thermodesulfovibrionia; order UBA6902; family BMS3Bbin08; genus DAOVVO01. The sequence goes on along the minus strand of DAOVVO010000061.1, from coordinate 2,986 downwards.
TATTTAATATATTTAAAAAAATAATTATAACTTCATCTCAATTATAGCAGAATAGTTATTAACGTCAATAAAAAAAGTATAGAAAAAGAAAGTCTCGGTTTGGGGAAAGAGCGCAGGAAGACACAAGAGGCAGCATCCGAGTAAAGATGTCTGCATCGTAAGTGGTCATCCCTCGTGTTGATAGAGGCGGAGGTCAAGTAAGTGAAACAATGAAGACACGCCGCAAAAAAGTCAAAGAGGGTAGCAGACGTTTAATTTTGACTAGCTTTCATCCTCGTCGAACGTTGAAGGAAGATTGTGTGCTATTATCCGGTTTCTCCCCTCCTCTTTCGCTTTGTAAAGAGCTTCGTCAGCAATTTTAATGACTTTGTCGATTGAGGTTGCGTCACCAGGGAAGCTTGCAATACCCCCGCTTACTGAAACAAAGCCAAGAGGCTGTTTGTCTCTGTTAAAGAAGGGATAATTGGCGATTTTTTCACAGAGCCGTTCGGTATAAACCAATGCGTCTTTTTTTGTAATATCAGGTGACAAAACAATGAATTCTTCTCCGCCATAGCGTGCGATAATTGTTGTCTTACGTGATAATTTTGTTAACTGTTCACTGAATATCTTTAAGAGCCGATCACCTTCCTGGTGGCCATTAGTATCGTTGTAATGTTTAAAATGGTCTATGTCTAACATACAAATTGAGATTGGAGTACTTTCCCGGATGGCTTTTTCCACCTCTATCATAGCCCTATAAGTAAAATAACGTCGGTTATAAAGTCCGGTCAGAGGATCTGTAATAGCTTCACTCTTCCATTCTTTCAAGTGTGACTGATTAACCATGGCTACGCCTGCAATGTCTGAAATCATTTTTAAAAGAGTTCGTTCATTGCCGGTAGGGTGCTTAATATTTCCTATTCCTATGACCCCAAGGAGTCTGTCTTTAAAATGAATTGGGGCAGCCATTAAGAATTTTTCTTTTTCGTTTTTATTATTTTTATCGCCGAAGCTACTATACATTTGCCCTCTTACTTTAATCATTTCGTCTTGGGCAGTCTTGCCGATGAGTCCCTCCCCCATTTTGTAAGAGACACTTTCATTTATTTCTTTACCAAATTGTTCTGCCTTGCTCAAGACATTATCCTGTATATCCAGAATATAGATTTCAATGGTATCGGTATTGATAATATCATTTATCAGACGGGTAATAGTTGATATTATTTCGTCGAAACTGAGTGAGGAATAGAGCTGTTTGACCACCTCGGTCAGGTTTTGTGAAAAGTTAAAATAACGGGTGTTGAGCTCATTTAAATTATATATCTGTGTCTTCAATGTGCTCATTTCATGTTCCAGATAAACAACGTCCCTGGAGAAGACTGGATTGTGTGTATTACCCGTTTTTTGATTATTCTCTTTTGGAGAAAATCCCTGCAACCGACCAATATAGTAGACAAAAAAGAGAACAATTACTGCGGCTATGATTATAAGAACTGCTACAATATTCTGCGAGATTACCATAAATGCCCTGCCTCGTAATATGATGTCTGATAAAGGTAAATAATATCACTCATCTTACATTTCCTTTTACCATTTGCTCTCATGTAACAATCTCTTCTTCTAAAAAAAATTTTCAGTTACAATCAATAACAAATTGTAATTTAAACAAATCATGAAGAACTGTCAAACATTTATCTCACAAAATAGCTTCTTTGTGCCAAAAACTTTAAATTATTGCTATAATCAACAATTTCATTACCAGTTTACGTCATTGACTTGTAGGTGATATAAACACCCCTTAATTTTGTTTGTTCCTTCCTGTAATCGTGGTTTTTAAATCTCCCTCAAAATGCAAGATTTCTTTCGCAAATCAACATGTGCAAAGAAATTATACATACCCCTTGAAATTTAAAACGTTTTATGATAAAGATATCATGTATTTCCTTTATTCCTCGATAAAGAAAGGGGGCAAATTTGAATAGATATTTTATTTGTTTGTTTGGGTTCTTTTTTTTATTACAGGCATGCGCAACAGTGCAAAAACCTGATATAGAAGTGATTGATGAGCAAAAACCTCAAGTCAGTAAAGTATTAACTGAAGAAGCTCCTGAGAGGTTTCTAAAAAGAAAAGTGGCGATTGCAAGATTTTCTAATGAAACCAAATACGGACAAAGTTTTCTTTTGGACGAAAGTAATGACCGCATTGGTAAACAGGCAATGGATATTTTATCGGCAAAGCTTACAGCTACTGACAAGTTTATACTCCTTGAACGTGCGGATATCGACAGAATTAACAAAGAGTTGAGTATTGGTAATTTCTCCAATCTTAATGTTAATGCGGATTATTTAATTATTGGTTCAATTTCTGAATTTGGAAGAAAGACTGTTGGAAAAGTTGGATTTTTTAGTCGTACTAAAAAGCAGGTAGCACATGCCAAGGTAAACATAAGACTAATAGATATTTATACAGGACAAATCATATATTCTGAGGAAGCCGAAGGCGAAGCTTTTTCAGAAGCTGGTTCCGTATTTGGTGTCGGTGCACGTGCTGGTTATGATTCAAGTCTAAACGATAAAGTAATCTCAGCGGCTATTTCAAAACTGGTTAATAATGTAGTTGAAAATTTATTAGATAAACCATGGAGGTCCTATTTATTATCATCTGAGGAAGGGCTATATGTAATGGCGGGGGGCAAATCGCAAGGAATTAAAAAGGATGATGTCTTCGGGGTTTATAAAAGAGGAAAGAAAGTTAAAAATCCACAAACTGGCATGTTTATCGAACTTTCCGGACAGTTAATCGGCAAAATTAAAGTACAACAATTATCGGGCAACAATCCAAGCAATGAAATTTCTTTATGCACTGTTCTAAGCGGCAATATTCCTGTTAGCAATTTTTCTGAGCTGTATATACAAGAGTGGGATTATTTAAAAGTTTAGCGTTTATCTGGAGGTTTCTTATGAAGAAACTCTTGCTTTTATTGTTTGCAGTGCTATTTATTAT
>DAOVVO010000078.1 GCA_030637135.1 Nitrospirota bacterium | reverse complement strand
TGACCAAATCCCATCCCGAATAGTCGGGACCAATTACCAAATATAATTGTTAATCTGAAAACTAAACGCCAAAATGGTTTTAAAAGGTTAAGGTTAGGAGGTGCGTATCGTTTAGCGTCTGACGGTTACGTAAAAATAAACCGAACAACATAACCTTTTCATACGATACGGGCATCGTAACCATAACCGTAACCTTTACTAATTGATTTGTCATTTGGTGCTTGGTCTACGACTCGTAGAGAGTTTATGTGCTATCCTTATATATACTCATTCCATAGGATTTGTTCCTACTTTAAGGTTGCTGAAAACGTCTTCCCTTATGTATACTTCAGGATTAAGATTTAGCGTGTAATGACTCGTAAAGGACACTGTACCTTTTCGGGATTACGGGTTTCTTACTTGTTTTATCCTGGAGGATAACATGCCTCTTTTTGGTGAACTCTTCGTTAGTGAACTTCTGAAAAAATCTGTGCTCGATCCCAAAGGGGATGATCTTGGCAGAGTAAAGGATTTTATTGTGGTCAAGGGTGACCCTCTGCCACGTTTATCAGCACTTATAGTAGAGAAAAAAAAGAATTTGTTTCAATTAGGTTGGGAATATATTGGAATTTTCAATAAAAGGATTATATCTTCCAGGGTCCATGCCATAAAAATTAAACCGTATGAATTTACTGAAAATGACCTTTTAATTGTAAGGGACATCCTCGATAAGCAGATAGTGGATGCGAATGGAGCTAAAGTCGTGAGGGTTAATGACGTAAAACTGGAAGGCATGAATAATAATGCATATCTATCAGCAGTTGATGTAGGAGTGAGAGGTATCCTGAGGCGTTTAGGTATTGAGCGAAAAAGCGAGCACCTTTACAGGATATTCGGGAAATCCATTGCCCATAATCTTATTCGCTGGAGTTACATACAGCCGCTTGAGCCACGGCTTTCAACAATATCTCTTACAATTCCCCGCCAGATGATCTCTGCCCTTCATCCTGCTGATATTGCGGATATCATAAGTAAAGTTTCACATGAAGAAGGTATTGCACTGTTCGCGGGACTTGACCCTAATGTAGCAGCAGAGGCCATTCATGAACTCGAGCCTGATGTACAAAAGGCGATTATACAAAGTCTTGGGAATACCTTTGCCTCAGACATTGTTGAAAGAATGCCCCCTGATGAAGCAGCGGATTTGCTCGGGAACCTTCCTTCAGACAAGGCAAAGGAACTTCTTGAATCAATAGAAAAAAGGGATGCTCAGGACATTCAGGAATTGCTCGGACATGAGGAGGATACAGCGGGTGGTCTTATGACAAACGAGTTCATTGCATATACCCCTGAATTACGGGTAACGGAAGCGATTGAAAAATTCAAAATAGATGCGCACAGCGTAGAAACTGTTTACTATATATATATTGTTGATGACAACAAAAAACTTATCGGCGTAACTTCCCTGAGGGATATGCTTCTGACATCGCCAAACGTGCTTCTGTCAGAAATAATGGAGACAAAACTAAAGACTGTAACTCCTGATACAAACCAACATGCTGTAGCAAAAATTATTTCAAAATATAATCTTCTTGCTATACCGACTGTAGACCGTGACGGAATCCTTCTCGGCATTGTAACAATAGATGACATTTTAGATATTCTCCTTCCCCCTTTATCAAAAAAGAAGAGGAGGAGGGTATGAGCCGGTGGAAAAATCTCCTCCTTTTTCTATCCATTATAGGTCCTGGCATTATAACTGCTTCTATTGATAATGATGCATCAGGTATAACTACTTACTCGGTTGCAGGGGCACGTTATGGATATCTTTTTTTATGGATGTTAATACCCATTACCATAGTTCTCATTGTTGTGCAGGAAATGGTGGCACGCATGGGTGTAATAACAGGCAAGGGCCTTTCTGACCTCATCAGGGAAAATTACGGATTAAAAATAACTTTTTTTATGATGATGGTCTTATTAGTTGCTAATTTTGGTACTACTACCGCTGAATTTGCGGGTTGGGCAGCGAGCATGGAAATGTTCGGTTTAAGTAAATATATAATGGTTCCTTTTGGAGCGTTATTCATATGGGTTTTGGTTACCAGAGGGAGTTACAGGGTAATTGAAGGGGCATTGCTTGTAGCCTGTTTAATTTATTTCGGCTATGTGTTTTCAGCGTTTATGGCCGCACCGAAATGGGAACAGGTGTTGCAGAGCACCTTTGTACCGCAGGTAAAAATGGAACCTGAATTTGTCATGTTAAGCATAGCAATAATAGGAACAACCGTAACACCCTGGATGCAGTTTTATTTGCAGTCCTCAATTGCTGAGAAAGGGGTAGGAAAAGAGAATTACAACGTTTCGAAATTAGACGTGATTGTGGGGTGTCTTATAACGAATATTATTGCGTTTTTTATAATAGTCACCTGTGCTACAACATTATTTCCAAATAATATAAGGATAAACGAGGCACACGAAGCGGCTTTAGCCCTTACCCCTTTTGCGGGAAGGCATGCTTCGACACTGTTTGCAGTAAGCCTTGCAAATGCATCTATTCTGGGCGCAATTGTTGTTCCGCTTGCAACAGCCTACTATATTTGTGAAGCAATGGGGTGGGAAGCTGGAGTAAATAAGAAATTTAAAGAAGCACCGCAGTTCATGTGGATATACACCGCTCTCATAGTTGTGTCAGCCCTTTTGGTCTTAATTCCAGATGCTCCACTGGTTCTTTTAATGATTCTTTCATCTTTATTAAATGGCATTCTTCTTCCCTTTGTGCTTATTTTTGCCTTATCACTTGTTAATAACCCGAGGATTATGGGAGAATATGTTAATTCAAAGGTATACAATTATATATCGTGGGCCACAGTGTTTGTTTTAATATCACTTACACTTACCCTTTTGTTCATGAATGTAGCACACGTTAAACAGTAAGGTAGCATAGAACAGACGAATTCTGATTTATAACTCCATGTTTTGAAATTTATTTATAGTGAGGATAGAGGTCTTTGAATGTTTAAAACGATAGAACTTGTTAACGGAAAAGTCAGAATGCTTGATCAAAGCAGGCTTCCCCTTGAAGTACGATATATTGAGTGTACAGATTATACAATGGTTGCAGAAGGGATAAAGAAGTTATGGATAAGGGGCGCGCCAGCTATAGGGATAGCATCAGCAATGGGGGTGGCAATAGGCGCCCAGAAAATAAGGGCGAAAGATTTCGAAGAGTTTTACAGCGCTCTTGAGCCTATTTTTTCTACAATGATGTCGACAAGACCTACTGCTGTAAATATAGAATGGGCGATTAACAGACTGAAAAAATTGCTTTCTACAAAGAAAGAGCTCAGCGTTGAAAAACTCAAGTCCCTTTTAATAGAGGAGGCACATACTATACTGGAGGAGGATATAGAGGCAAACAAGTCAATAGGCAGATGGGGTGCTCAACTTATCAAAGACGGTGATACCATTATTACACACTGTAACGCAGGCGCACTCGCTACAGGGGGATACGGTACTGCGACAGCACCGATGAGGGTGGCAAAAGAGCAGGGCAAAAGGATTCAAGTTATTGCTGATGAGACGAGGCCTGTGCTTCAGGGTGCACGTTTGACTGCCTGGGAGTTGATGCAGGACAATATCCCTGTTACCCTCATTACTGACAATACCGCAGGGGCGCTTATGAAGAAAGGGGAGATTAACATTGCGCTTGTTGGAACTGATAGAACGGCTGCGAATGGTGATGTCGCAAATAAGATAGGAACATACCCGCTGGCTATTTTGTGTAAAGAACACGGTATCCCATTTTATGTTGCTGCACCAACAAGCAGTATTGATTTTTCAATTGCATCCGGAGAATCTATCCCTATTGAAGAAAGGGATTCTCTGGAAGTTACCAAAATATGGGATTGCCAGATAGCCCCTGATGGTGTCAATGTCATAAATTTATCATTTGATGTTACACCAGCAAAATATGTAACTGGTATAATTACAGAAAAGGGGATTTTCAAGCCGCAGGATTTAAAAAAGTTACATGAGAGAACGTCTTTATAGCATGTAACGTCATTACATTTATGATAATCGAAGAGATTTGGGGCTATTACAGTGAGGACCTTAAGTTAGCAGAGGAGAAAATTAAAGAAAGTTTAGATACTGTTGCACCTGCTATCTCAATGGTCGGAAAACATCTTCTCATGGGCGGAGGAAAACGTATCCGTCCGATCCTCGCTATATTATGCTCTAAACTCTTTGGTTACAACGGTGAGAAGACAAGTATTCTTGCATGCAGTGTAGAGTGCATTCACACAGCTTCCCTGCTTCATGATGATGTAGTTGACGGTGCCAACATAAGAAGAGGGCGGCCCCCAGCACATTCTCTCTGGGGTAATCAGGCGGTAATCCTTGTTGGTGATTATCTGTATTCAAATGCCCTCAGACTTGTCAACTCACTGGAAAGTCGGAAGATTATGGACGTCTTTTCAACAGCTACTGCCAGAATGAGCGAAGGGGAATTAATACAACTCCATAAAAAAGACGAATGTAAAAAAGGCAATTTCAAAATTTCCGAAGAACATTACATGAGGATAATAACGGGTAAAACTGCAATCCTTATGTCGGCCGCATGCGGCAGCGGGGCTATTATAGGCAATGCGACACTGGAAAAAGAAGAAGCCCTTTTTAACTTTGGCCTTAAATTAGGAATGGCTTTTCAAATTGCTGATGATATTCTTGATTATATGGCAGAAGAGAAAAATCTCGGTAAGAGTCTTGGTAAAGACCTTGAAGAAGGGAAAATTACCCTTCCCCTTATTTATTTCTTTCAAGAAGCATCTCATAATGAGGTGGAAAAAGTTAAGACTATAATCAAGAGTGAAAATTTTTCTCAATCAGACCTTGGGTATATTCTCCATTTACTCAACAAATATGTATCGATAGAAAAATCCTATGAAAAAGCTCGTATTATTCTCGATGAAGCCAAGAAAGAACTTGCTTTATTTGACGATTCTGTAGAAAAGAGTTCCCTCTTAAATATCTCAGATTATGTGCTCAGGAGGAAAAAATAACATTTATTACATAATAATTTCTTACATTTGATACGTTCGGCGGCATAGTTCGATAAACTCACTATCCTGAGTGAAATCGAAGGACACAAACCCTACCCTTTAGGGTAGGGAAAATAAAGGTGCCGCTCAGTATCAACCCTGAGGGCATTCGACTGAGCTCAGCCGAAGTCCAAACCCCGACTGCTTGCCCTGAGCGAAGTCGAAGGGTTAAGTTGGGGACAGTCGAATGGGTTGATTTTTTAATTTTTTTCTATTTAGTATGTAATTTTCATTATCATGCATCCTCTTGTAAAACTCGCAAAGGAAACAGTTGAAAAATATGTAAGGAAAGGAGAAATAAATTCCCCTCCTGATGATCTTTATCCTGAGATGACTGAAAAGGCCGGTGTTTTTGTGTCCATCAAAAAGAATAGACAATTAAGAGGGTGCATCGGGACATTTTCTCCTTCTGCTGAGAATGTGGCAAAAGAAATAGTACAAAACGCTATAAGTGCTGCTACCCAGGACCCGAGATTTTTACCTGTCAACCTCTCTGAGCTCGATGAACTTGAATATTCTGTTGATGTTCTTTCGCCTCCTGAGAAAGTTAAAAGTCCTGATGATTTATCTCCCGAGCGTTACGGCATAATAGTCAAAAAAGGTAATCTCAGAGGGCTTCTGCTTCCTGATTTGGAGGGCATCAATACGGTTGATGAGCAAATAAGGATCGCATCGCTGAAAGCCGGTATATCTCCAGACGAAGATGTGGAACTTTATCGTTTTGAGGTAAGGAGATATAGGTAAATGCCTGAAAGAACTCAGCTCGAAATAGATCTAGAAAGAGAGCAGGGCAAGAAACCAAAAACTGTTTATATGCTGATTATCTTTCTTTCGGTAAGTATTGCTCTGCTTGGTGCATATACCATTAAACTCAGGTATCAGCTTTCAAAGAAAGAGCACGATGTTTTGTTAATAGAAAGAAACTATAACGAGCAAAAATCAGAGCTCCTGAACAGGATAGAAGAACTAAAAAAAGAGTATGAGACCAGAGGATCTCGTTCAGGATCGGTGAGCACTAAATCAAAAACCAGGGAATAATCCCTGGCTGTAACATATTAAAAGAATGCTATGGAAAAGGAAATTCCCTCATCAGGAAGTATTAAGCAGTACAGTCTTTATCAAATACTTGCTTCTCTTGACGAACATCAAAAAAAAGGCATACTTACCATAACAAACAATGATATTAAGAAAGAAATTTACATAGAAGACGGGTATGTGATTTTTGTCTCTTCTAATCAGTTGGAAGAGCGTCTTGGGGTATTGCTCACGAAGGACGGCAAAATAACAAACGAGCAGCGTGAC
>DAOVVO010000063.1 GCA_030637135.1 Nitrospirota bacterium | reverse complement strand
CATCTACTATCACTACTCCTGGTTTCCCAATGATTTTGGCAAGCTCCCCACGCTTTATCAGGATATCACCACCGGCAAATGAAGGAGCCGCAAGCAGGATGATAACCACAAAAAAGGAAACAAAACTAAATACTTTTGATATATGCTTCATTTGTGTACCTCCGTTTTCTTTACTGGCAACTCGCAATCTACTTGCAGGCCTTTGTCAACTTCTTATCTCCCGTCACCTGGACAATATTAGTGACCTTTATCATGTCGCCATCTTTTAGCCCTTTCACTCCAATAAGCTGACCATATGCCTTCTGAAGTTTCCAGTCTTCCACACCATTCTGTTTAAGCTTGTAAATTTGTTCGTCAGGAGTTAAGAGAACCAGTTTGTCCTCCGCGTATTCTTTCAGCAGACAGGTTACCTCCTTTGCCTCCAGACAATTTTCACCCATCAGCCACCCCTGCATTACGGTGAATTCAGCGGAAGACGCTGAATGAATGAAAACAATTATCACAAAAGTGACTATAAACCCCAAAAACTTTATTACCTTAAACATAGTTTTTACCTCCTCCTTTATTCCAATACCCCCACTTCATAGGTAGAAATAGGGAAATCTGGATCTTCCGACCATTCCTCCATGGATCCGCCATAAACCCGTACGTTCTTAAAACCAAGCACCTTAAGATACATGAACCCGGATGTGCCTCTGCCTATCCCCCAGTTGCAGTAGGTCACGTAATTTTTATTTCTATCTACAGGAACGCCATTATTTTTCAGCACCTCAATCATATCCTCAGGGGATTTGACGGTTATCTTACCAGCAAGTTCTTTCCACTCCACTGGATATGCCCCGGAGATATGTCCTCCCTGGGAAAGCCCTGCTGTATTAAATCCGGTATATTCCTCAAAACTGCGCATATCAAGGACTATAATCTCATCTGCGTTATCTATAATCCAGTCCATGGTTGCGACTGTTTCAGCTCTTGGCGTTACCTTGAAGTTTTTTGGTTTGACAGCAGGAACTACGTCAGTCAACGGGCGTCTTTCTCTCATCCATTTCTCAATTTCTCCTTGCATCACTTGGACATTGTCATGTCCGTACTGCTTCAATATGACAAAAGGAATGCTCGCGTTGGGAAAGGTATTGGTGCCATAAACAATAACCCGTGTGTTTTCATCTATTCCAGCATTACCAAAAACTTTTGCTGCCTTTTCGGGTGATGTTAAGAAACCATATTTCGACTTGTAAGCAAGATCTTCCTGTTCCCTGAAAGTCTCTTTCGGAATATTTATTGATCCCGGGATGTGTAATTTCCCGTACTCCTCCGCGTCTCTTGCATCAATTATAACCACATTCTGCTGATCCAATAAGGCGGCAAGCTCTTCTGTTGATACCAGAAATCCCGGGGTTATTTCAGCAACTGCAGGTGAAGTTTTTTCTTCTGACACAGGAGGAGTTTTTTCTTCTTTTTGAGCTTTACAGCCGCTCAGGGCTACGATGACAATAAATAATACTATAAGTGTTTTCATAACTTTAGGGAGAAGTGTTAAGGAATAGAGCAAGTCCCTTAACCATTATTTCCTCCTATCACCAGGGTATGTACCTTTTTTGGTAACCGGGCAGCATTCAGGCCCCGGCAGTTCTTCAGGATAATCTTTTTTAACGATTTCCAATAAATCGAGAATGAAAGGGCTTTTAAGAAAATAGCATCTTAACCTTCCGTCAATGAAGTAATCGATAATTTCTGTATGCCTTAATGCTGAAAGATGCTGCGAGATGTTTGACTGGCGTACTTCAAGAAACTCTTCAAGATCGCTGACACACTTGACTCCTTTAGACAATTCATTGAGAATGGCTATTCGTACAGGATGTGCCACTAATTTTAGAATGTCAATTTTCAAATTTAAAATATTCATATATTTATATATTAGAATATTTGAATATATTTGTCAAATAAAAAATAGGGTAAAGTCGCAATTTAGCCACCAGAATTGATATATTTGGTGGCATGGATTCTAAAAAAGTTTGCCCAAAATGTTCTTTTAAAAAAGTCTATGAAGTCAGGCGATCGAAGTGCAGATGTGCCAACTGCAAATATGAGTGGACACCCGATCGTCTGCCATTGTATCTTAGCAAAAAAGAATGGGTAAAAATACTCAGATGGTTTTTGCATGGATTGAGTGTACAAGTTATTAGTTATGAGACAGGGATTCATCGACAACGAATACTTCGAGCACTGAATGTTGTAAGAAGAGCAATGAGCAAAGATATACCTGATGTATTTAGTGGAACGATAGAAGTTGATGAAACCTACATAGGGGGACAGTGGAAGAACAAGCGCAAGAAGTATAAGAAAATAAAGGCTAAACGGGGCAGAGGAACTCTTAAGACCCCAGTGTTTGGCATACTCTGTAGAGGTGGTAAAGTATGGGCTCAAGTTGTGCTTGATGTTGAAGCTAGGACACTTATGCCATTGATTGACAAGAGAGTCAAACTTGGTTCCGTTATCTGTTCCGATACCTGGAAGAGTTATACCGGAATAGCTGCTAGGGGGTATGTTCATAGACTGGTAGATCATGGTAAAGGAGAGTATACAGATAAGCAGGGTAATCACATAAATGGTCTTGAAGGTTTTTGGGGTTATCTTAAGCGCAAATTGGCTTCTAAAGGAGGTATCAGAAAAGAGAGATTGCCCCTTTACTTGACCGAATATGTTTGGCGTTATAACCATAGAAAATTAACAATCAAACAACAAACTGATAAGTTATTATGTTTATTAGTAAAATCATAACTTTTAGTGGTTAGAATACGACTTTACCCAAAAATATTTATCCCTATAATAAAAATATTGTTTTCATAACAATGTAGTGCGGGTTTGACAAAATTATAGTTCTGTGATATTTTAGCAAAATAATTTTTTCGGAGGAGTACTATGGAAAATGTTACGGTAGGCTATATTCTCTCTGGGTTATTACTCGGCGTCGCCTTTGGTTTTGTTCTCCAGCGTGGCAGGTACTGTATGAACACCGCTTTTAGAGATGTAATTTTTGTTAATGACCTCACGCTTTTTCGCGGTTATATCCTCGCTTTGATAATTTCTATTGTTGGTTCCAATATCCTTCAAGACATGGGTTACATAACAATGTGGCCCCAGCCATTTGCACCTTTTGCTAATATCCTTGGAGGATATATCTTTGGACTCGGCATGGTTTTGGCAGGTGGGTGTGGTAGCGGCATCTGGTACAGAGTAGGGGAAGGACAGTTTGCATCAGTAGTTGCCGTTATCGGTTTTGCCTTGGGTATTACCTCGACCTCAAACGGAATATTGAATCCTCTCTATACATTATTAAGGAGTTATAATATACAAATAGCTGGCAGTAGTACCACTACTCTATGGCAAATTTTTGGTGACGGGATGACAGCAAAATGGGTAGTAATTGTTGTTCTGACAATTCTGGCTGCTCTCTTTATTTTAAAGGGCAAACCATTTTCTTTCGGTAAGCAAAAGGGATTTTACTGGTCGGTATCAGGTTTATTGATAGGAATAATGGCCATAATTTTTTTCTGGGCGTCTGAATTTTGGGGTAGCGGGTTTGCGAGAGGTCTTAATTTTACAACACCAACAGGTGAGCTATTATTAACACTTGTAACCGGAAACGCACAATCAGCATTTGCTAAAATGCAGAACTTAGGTCCTTTTAAAATAACCTGGGCTTCTCTTAATATAATCGGGGTTCCAGTTGGTGCCTATATAAGTGCTAGGATTTTAAAAGAGTTTGCATGGAAAGTACCTCCTGCTAATGAGCTTCTCACCGTTTTTGGAGGAAGTTTTATGATGGGCTTTGGGGCTAAATTAGGAGGTGGATGCAATATTGGTCAGGCCCTCACCGGTGTATCAACATTAGCAATTGGAAGTATTATTGCATCAATATTTATAATTCTTGGAAACTGGACTATAGTCTATTTTAAATTCATTAAACCTATGAGGGATTAACGATTTTTTCATATTGCAAATTTTTCCTGATGGTTATAAAATTTATATATGGGCAATGCTGAACGGATTGATGCACGAAATATTGCATTACAGGAACTTTTTATAACATTGAGGGAAATACTGGCCTCGAAACGTGGTAAAGATGTTTTTATTGAGATTCTGATTGATACAGACTCAAATGCTAAAAAAATCAAATCTTTTGTTGCGTTTTCAGGGTGTCAGTCAGCAATCAATAAAAAAGACGGATATTTTATCATGCAGATAACCGGCATTCCCTGCTGTGTCTGAAGATAATATATAATCTTAAATCTTGTAATACTGTGATATAATATTATTCTATTCATAGTACTAAAAAAGGGAATAAACCCGTAACATCTAAAAAAAGAGGAGGTGAACGTTCATGAAGAGAATACTTTTTATGGTGTTGTGTTTCATGGTCATTTCAGGACTTTTTTTAGTTTCCTGCAAAAAGCAAGAAACGCCAAAGACAGAAGAAACTGTCACTGAAACTGAAACAGAAGTCTCCGGCGAAAAGGAGAAAGAGGCTGTAAGCGGCTACGGCGAAAAGGAGAAAGAGGCTGTAGATCAGTAAAAACGGAAAAGTCTGTTAAAAGATTCACACTGAGCATGTTATTTTTTCGGGGCATTCATTGAAATGCCCCGAATGTTTTACAATTCATTATGATTTCCTTTCCTAAAAATTCATGTCTTTTAAATAATTCACGGATTGAAAAGGAAAACACCACTGTTATCCTCGGAGGTGGTCTTGCAGGGCTTTCAACAGGCTATGTATTAGCCAATTCAGGAAGACCGGTTGTGGTCCTCGAAAGTGACTCTGTGGTAGGGGGTCTTTCAAAAACAATAGGTTATGGCAGATTCAGGTTTGATTTAGGCGGTCACCGGTTTATCACAAAAAAAGAGAAGATAAGATATTTTGTACTCGACCTCTTGGGAGGTGATTTTTTAGCAGTACCGCGCAAAAGCAAAATTTACATGCGCAGGAAGTTCTTTGACTACCCGCTGAAACCCTTAAATGCCCTTTTTGGACTGGGGATACCCCCTACTTTGAAAGCAATTACTGACTATAGCAGAGAAAAGATAAAGAGTTTCATCAGTCACCCTGTCGATGTTTCACTCGAGGACTGGGTTGTGAGTAATTTTGGCCGAACCATGTTCAATATCTACTTTAAGGAATACAGCGAGAAAGTATGGGGCATTGAGTGTAAGAGAATAAGCAAGGAATGGGTATCAGAGAGGATAAAAGGACTCTCCCTGGGGATAGCAATCAAAAATGCATTTTTTAAATTCAGCGGTCAGGAAGTAGATACCCTGACAGACAAGTTTATTTATCCTCTCCAGGGAATTGGACAAATCTCAGATACTTTAAGAGCAAAGATAGAAGAAGAAAACCCTGTCTTTACGAACACCCGGGTAGCAGAGATTCATCACGAAGATTTTTTTGTAAAGAGCATAACCGCAATAAATTGCGGACAAATTTATACTATTGAAGGCAGAGAGTTTGTCTCCAGCATACCATTAACAAACCTTTTACAGATGCTTACACCTCATGCTCCAGATGGTATTCTTGAGGCAGCGTCTCAGCTGAGGTATAGAGATCTGGTGATAGTTGTTATTATGCTTAACCGTGAAAGGGTCACTGACCTTACATGGATGTATCTGCCTGAACGGGAAATTCCTCTGGGCAGGATACATGAGCCAAAGAACTGGAGCCCTCGAATGGCTCCTGAAGGGAAAACGCATATAGTGTCTGAATTTTTCTGCTTTGAAGGTGATACGATTTGGAATTTAAGCGACGCAGAACTCACAACAACAACTATGAAACAACTCCAGAGTTTAGGTTTGGTGCAAAAAGACGAGGTTATTGACAGTTGTGTGGTCCGAATACCCAAGGCGTATCCCCTTTTAGAAGTAGGGTATACAGAGCATTGTAATAAGGTATTAAGATATTTGAAGAACTTCGAGAATCTTCACATCAGCGGCAGGAGCGGAATGTTTAAATATTACAATATGGATTACGCGATTGAATCCGGGATTGAAGCCGCTGAAAATATCCTTGGAAAGCAGCTGTTCGCAAAAGAAAACGAATCTATGACGATAGGGGCGTAAACGTATGAAATGTGCTCTTATCATACCTTCCTGGGTACCTGAGGATATATTTTCCACGAAGACCGCGGGCTCACAGATAAACTACTGGCAGCCTCTCGGTACCCTGTACGTTGCCTCTTCTCTCTTAAAAGAGGGACATGATGTGAGATTCCTCAACGGTGCGTTCATGAAACATACTGAGATACTGAAGGACGTATCAATTTATAAACCGGAATTTATTGGTATTTATTCAACCACTTTTGGATGGAACAGGGCGGTTCAGACTGCTTCGGATATTAAGAGTATACATAAGGGGGGATTTATAGCAGTAGGAGGTCCTTACCCTATAGCAGTACAGGAAAAATGCCTTGAGGACTCCACTGATATTGACTCAGTTGTAACCGGTGAAGGCGAGAGAACGGTAGTTGAGATGCTTGACAGGTTATCACAGGGAAAAAGTCTTGCAGGTGTTGAGGGCGTTGTTTTTAGACAGGGTCAGGAGATCATAAAAAACCCACCGCGCCCTCTCATTACAGATCTTGATTCTCTGCTTTTTCCTGCGAGGGAGCTTTTAGGCGATGCAAAAGACTACATCCCTCCTCCAGCTACATATAAGAGGAAGCCGGTGGCTGTTATCATGACGGCGAGGGGCTGTAACAGGAGATGCATTTTTTGTTTTCAGATTGATAAAAAGAGGAAAAGCGGCATACGCTACCGCAGTGTGGAAAATGTTATTCAGGAGATAGAACTGTGTTTAAAACAGGGTTACAGGGAGATAAAATTTATTGACGATACTCTTGCAGCAGATTATGACAGGGCTCTGCAGATAGCAAAGGAGATAAAACAGCGGAAGCTTAATTTTACATGGTTTGCCTCTGCATGTGTTCATCAGGTAGATAAACCGTTACTCAGGGCATTTAAGGATGCAGGTTGCTGGGCGATACTCCTGGGTGCTGAAAGCGGTGTGCAAAAGAACCTGAATACCATCAGAAAGGGAATAACTCTCGAGCAGACACGAAATGCAGTAAAGGAAGCTCAAGAAGCGGGGTTGACAGTGTATACCCCTTTTATATTTGGTATTCCTGGCGAGACCTTTGAAGAGGGACTTAAGACCATTGAGTTTGCATGTACAATTAATCCTGACATCGCTAATTTTCATGCACTTACCCCTTTTCCGGGCACAGAGCTCTATGACAATATTGAAAACTACGGTAGCATGTCTTTTGATCTTACTGACTTTACGTACCAGGGTGTAGCTTTTATACCCCATACCATGAAAAGGGAGGAAATCGCGGAACTCCGGCAGATCGCTTTTAAGCGGTTCTACTCCAGACCCGGATATATCTTGAGGAGGATATGTATGCTGAGGAATGTTAATGATATAAAGGCTGCAGCACAAGGGTTTATGAGCCTTTTATGGCTCTGGCTGAAGAAGGATATCTTCCGCCGGGGGGAGGGTATCAGTTAAGATATTGGTAAAGTATTTTTGGTTCTTTCGTAAAAAAGTTGAAATGGCATAATTATCGTTAAACGGTTACGGTTACCTGCCTGCCGGCAGGCAGGCGATGCCCGCTGTGCAACCGAAACACAGGTTACATTTTAGACCGGAGACATAGGTTACACTTTTTGTTATTTAACAACTTTGTTCGTTCTTAAATCAATT
>DAOVVO010000093.1 GCA_030637135.1 Nitrospirota bacterium | reverse complement strand
GCCCTGGGGGTGGGTACCTTATCACTATGGGAGATGGACTTTTCGTGTCTCCATAGGATGGTTCTGGGTACCGCCTGTCAGAGGAGCAGTATATTGGGGTTCTGGATATGTAGGCTGGGTATATACGCCTGCTTACGTTGCCTGGATACCGCTTGCACCGAAAGACATATACTATGGATATGGGTACTATGGTCCTCGAAGTGTAAATATAATCAATATTAACGTTCGTAAAAAAGTTATAAAAAATGTATACAGGAACGTATATGTTGACAATGCAGTAACTGTTGTCCACAGGAGTGCTTTTTCAAAAGGTAGACACAGAGATTTCGCGATAAAGAAAAATCCTTTTCTCCAGAAAAATGTATCGTTCGGCAGACCGGGTATAAAACAAAGGAAAACATCTTTTACAACCACCGTCAAAAAGATTCAACGTACACCGAAGTACAGTCAGTCAATCAGGGACGAGCGCCTCAGAAATCCAAAAAAGAGGGCTACATTCTTCAGTAAACGAACTGGTATTGACACCAGATCCTGGTCACAGCAGAAGATCAGGAATATGAGAAGCGGTAAAGATAGAATAAACAGGGAACTGAGAGCACCTCAATACAGGGATGCAATGCGTGTGAGGCAAATCCAAAAGCAGAACCAGGCAATCAAGGACACACGCTTCAGAAAGCCAAAAAAGAGTTCAAAAGCGCCTGAATACAGGAAAGAAAGACCCCCAAGGCACATGCAAATCATTGAAAAACGTCATGAGCAGGGGTATGAGTCTATCAAAAGAGATAGACGATATAAGAAGCCAGTTGTAGTGAAAAGATCAACGAGGTCTGAGAGATTACGTTATACAACTGATAAAATTCAGGGAAAGAACCGGAAAGATGTAAATGTAAGTCGTTCTAATAAATATCAAAATATTGCAGATAATAGGATCGGAATTCAGAAAGGCATGAAGGGTAATGCTCGTATTGAGAGATGGTCACGAAAGAAACAGAGCACTCAAGAGTTCGGAAAGCACATAACAAAAGCCAGACCCGATAACATCCGGAAACGGAGATAAAAATCAGTTAGCTCGGAAATATGTGAAATTGTTATAGAGAGCCCGGTTATTTAAGTCGTTGATCGCTTACATCCTTAACAAAATGTATGAGTCCTATAAATTCATGATTGCTATCAAATCGGGGGAAAGCCCTTATTTTAATGAATCTACGTAAATGAGGCTCAAACATTTCAAACGTTACTGACTCTCCCGTCAAAAGGCACCTGCAACTTGGACATCCTTTAGGTGGACAGTCTTTTCCATGGTAATACTCATAGCATTTTACTTTTGTGAACTCTAAACGAGGTAAGCCGAGTATTTTTTGGGCTTCTTTATTGGCACATATAATATTGAAATCCTTATCATGAACGGTAATCATATCGTTGATAGCACTATAGTCTTTGTTAGATTGAAGAAGTATCTTCTCTTCCCCCTTGCATGTGGTAATATTCCTCACAACCTCAATGCCTGCGATGATTTTTCCTGTTGAATCTCTTAAAGGCGATGCTGTAATCTCAAACTCTAACACCCCGTTGCTATAAACTAAACTCCTCAGTGCTGTGTGGGTACCGCCGTTTTTAAAAGTTTTCTCTAACGGACAATCTTCACAGGTGTTATCCCTGCATTCGTATGCCTCATAACAATATGTGCCGACATGGTCCCCAAAAATATTTTGAGTAATCTTGTCCTGGTATAGAATTTTAAAATCAGTATCCAGAAGGCTGAGACTATTAATAACTTCTCCTGAAATTCTGCCTTCTATCAGTTTTTTGAGGTGTTGTTCTGTTTTTTTACTTTTCATATTGAATTATGTAATATAAGAGACAGCAATAAAGAACGTGCTTTGCTTATGTTACTTTTATCACTAAAAATGTAATGTGTCTATTTTAAAAATTTAATGGACCTATTAAGAGTTCTAATTGTGATATGCTTTTGTTATAAAAAACTCTTACTTTTAATTTACTTGTAATAGAAATCCTGTGTTCAGGGGCAGGAATTAAAAATCTTTTTGCCCTTTCCTTGACTTCACCTGAGGGTTTTGTATCCTTATGGGGAATGAGTCGAGGTATCACTGACTTCCCCGACCGCTTAAGCAGATGGGTACCGCTCTCTTTCCTGCCTGAATACTCGAAATATTAAATGCAAATTCCCAAAAAAAATGTGATTTTCATCACAGTGATACCCGTCCCTGAAGGCTATTATTATGAAAGATTAATAGAATCTACAGGTAGATATGATCATGATGATTACCTGTATCGGATGTGGGAAATATGAGAAAACACATAATAAGAGTTATCCATAATTTCTTTTTGTTTTCTTCGGTTATTCTACTTGCAATATCATTCAATACGTCATCAGGTGAAGTTTTAAAGCAATTACCCGGAAAAGCCCACTTGACATATATACCTTCCGAAGCATCACCATCAACAATCACAAAAACTGCTCATGAAAGAAAGACAAAAAAAGAATTTTGTGATGCTGTCAATATTAAATTCAAGCAATTTGGATGGAACAAAATTATATGCAATCCAGATCGCTGGGAAATTTTTAACTATTCTTCCAGAGGAAATCCCATTGTATATCAAAAATTTGGCTTTAATAACCCCTCTAACAGAGGGCCTGTTAACCTGATATTCTGCGGAGTACATGGAGATGAACCTCCGGCAGTATATATATGCTTTCATTTGGTAAGAGAAATTCTTTTTGATAACCCCCGGGCATTAAATGGTCATAGATTAGTTATTGCTCCTATAGTGAATCCTGACGGATTCTTTGCAAACACCAGACAAAATGGAAACGGAGTTGATCCAAACAGAAACCTTCCCACGAAAAACTGGGATCAATCAGCACACATGGTCTGGATTGAAAATAATAAAGATCCCAGAAAATATCCCGGTGCAGGGAGCGGCTCAGAAGCAGAAAGCATGCTACAAACCTATTTAATCAGTAGATACAAACCGGATAAAATTATTTCTGTTCATGCCCCATTAGGTTTTCTTGATTTCGACGGGCCTGGTGATCAAAAATATTTTAACCTTAACCGTACAGAGCAGAGAGCGAAATTTCTAGGTTTAAATATTGAAGCTAATACAAATAAATTCCTGAAACTTATAGAT
This sequence comes from Nitrospirota bacterium, assembly GCA_030637135.1. Taxonomy (GTDB): domain Bacteria; phylum Nitrospirota; class Thermodesulfovibrionia; order UBA6902; family BMS3Bbin08; genus DAOVVO01. The sequence continues at coordinate 2,141 of DAOVVO010000093.1, read as the reverse complement.
TTCTGTTTCTACCCCGGTTCTCTGGGCAATTATGCCGGGAACGAGAAAAAAATTCCAACTTATACAATGGAGCTTCCAACTACCAAACCATCAAAGGCTTATGATTACTGGTCTGCCTTACGTTTTGCTCTTATGAAAGCTTTACGTTTTAAAGTTTATGACGGTAAAGAAGGAAATCCTTTTTTCAAGGTTCAGAACATGCTTCAACGCATAGCGCACACAGAATCTGAGACAACATATACTATTCAAAGCGACGTAAAAAATAAAAACATCACTCAATAAAAGAGTTAGAACGTATCCGGATAGGATAAACAAAGAAACTCAAACTAAAATAAAACTCCACAAAGTTCGAGGTTGGCAGGTGTATCTTATCTACAGGTTCTTGACTTCCCTTTTTGTTTTGATATACTTGTCAGTATAGACTCTCGGAATGTCGATACGAGCCAATACGACTAACAATTAGCATCGACAGATTGAGCAGCTAATTTTGGATATAACCTAATTAGCCAATATTTAATTGTGGAGGTTCAGGTATGAAGATTGTGCAGGTCGTTCCCAAACCAGGAATTGATTCAAAATTAAAAACGCTTTTGAAGAACAAGGCGAAAGAACTTCGAAGAAAACCCACTGCATTTCACCGGGAACGTGAGGGTCGATGGAAACATGTAAAGTATCCTGGTTGGATTAATTGGGATGAAACAAAAGGCGGTTTGCTCATTGCTGAAATTCAAACGAAGAAGGAAGGAACAGAGTGGCAACTGCTCCAGGCTTTTATCGGGTATTTAGACCGTCACCTTGGTGAAAATATCGAAAGCATATTAATCTATTATCGGTAATTCAGATATAGTGCCCTCAGAATTATAAATAGGTATATCTGATAATCAGGAAATATATTTTATTCAAGATTCAGCAATTAACGTTCAGGCTATAAAAAGATGGGTTTATGTTTCAAACTCTTCGTGTCGATTTTGAGCATGAACGGTTTCCAGGGTTCTCCATAGGATGCACATGCATTCGTGGTAATTATCTTGCCCCCATGCTCACTGTAAGGTCCGTATGCTGCCTTGCTTGGTTCGTGGCTTCTTACAATCATTTTTAAACCGAGGGCGGAAAGCACCTTTGTAGTAATATCTTCTCCAAATGTTATGCCCGCTCCTCTCATACTTGGATGCTCTCCTGATAACGGTGAAGGATCGCTCCAGAGCACATATGTCTCATTTTCGTGTTTTGCTAAATCCTTGACGGTTTTTATTCTTGAGGATATCCCGGCATGGACAAAAAGGACATTATTCATTATCGCCGCAATGTGTAATTTTGCTAAGAAGTCTACCATGATGTCGTGATAAAATTTTTCCCAGGAGTTATATTTTTCCTGTGCTTCAGAAATCAGGTCGCAGGGAGAAAAAGTAGGGTTTCCGTCTCTGTATTGTTCATGATTTCCTTTGAGCGCAACTATATCATCTCTGCTCTCTAAAAGCCTGTTGAGCTCGGTTATGATTTCTACGCCATTGAGACCCCTGTCAGCATAATCTCCCAAAAAGAGAAGCAGGGAATCTCTTGCTGAGTCTTCATACCTGCGGAGTACTCCCTTGAAGCTTTCGTAGTGACCGTGCAGGTCGCCGGCAACATAGACATTTTTGATACTACTTGTAAATACGCTATTTCTCATGTGTTTGTTCTTGCCATTGACTATATTTTACCTTGTGAGTGGTATAAATGGCAGGGATTGGAACTATATGCCTATAAGGAAGTGGTGCTATACCTATAATAAAGACTCTTGCTCTTTCCCGTACCTGTCCGGATGGGAAAAGTATGATGTGGTAATTTATGTGATAAAATTAATATATGCTCGATATAAAGGATTTGACAGTACGCGTTAATGGAAAGAGGGTACTGAACGATATTAATCTCTCTGTTAGAAGAGGAGAGACCGTTGTGCTCTTTGGTCCGAATGGCTCTGGAAAGACATCTCTCCTGAAGACAATAATGGGGATTCCGGAATACAGGCTGGAATCAGGTAGAATTATTTTTAAAGGTAAAGATATAACAGAGCTTTCCATTGATGAACGTGCGAGGCTTGGGATGGGCATCGCCTTTCAGCGCCCACCGGCTATTCGGGGAGTAAGATTAAAAGATGTTCT
>DAOVVO010000028.1 GCA_030637135.1 Nitrospirota bacterium | reverse complement strand
TTTTGAAAGCACGTCTTTAATGCCTGTTTGAACCTCATAATCCTCAGAAAAAATCTTTGTGTTCGTAAAGAAGGGGGGTTTTATCTTCGTATGCTTCAGCATCAAGTACTTCACCCACAAAAATTGTATGATCTCCTGCATCACATGAGTTAACGACCTTGCAGTCAAAATAACCAGCACTATCTTTAAGTATGGGCGAACCCGTTTTGCGTGTCGTATATTCTATATCTTTGAATTTGTCGGTATTTCTGCCGGATTTAAAACCGAAATGTTTTCCCTGAGCAATCTGTTTTTTGGAAAGAATGTTCAGCGCAAAGACACCGCTTTCCTTAATCAGGTCATGACTGTACCGGGGTTTACCGACAGAGACAGATATAAGCGGAGGTTTAAATGATGACCGTGCTACCCAAACAGCAGTCATTCCATTGATTTTATCTCCCTTTTTTGTTGTTACAATAAAAACTCCATTAAGAATCTTCCTGAATACGTTTTCAAACGTGCTCATTGTAACACTCCTTTTCTGATTTCTTTGCTCTTTTCATACGTCCGCATTTTTAGTTATTGAATAAAAAAATAGTATATCATAGATAATTCTCAATAAATGCTTAAATATTATTTTCTTTTTACATAATCGCATATTGGCTTTGCTCCATGAGTGAGGTGTTTTATCTTTCATGGATTTCACCGCCTTGCCCGTACGCTGAAGAACCAAAAAACGTGAATCCTTGACCCCCTGAATCCTATGAGGTATTGTATCACTCAGCATGACCCTTCTTGAACAAAAAATAATCGAGAGAATCAAAAAACAAGGACCAATTACCTTTGAGACCTTTATGGATATGGCTCTTTATTATCCCGGGCTCGGTTACTATACATCTCCAGAATTCGTAATAGGGCGAAAGGGGGATTTCTACACCAGTTCGCATTTGCATGCAATATTCGGCATGATTATTGGTAAACAGCTTGAGGAAATGTGGGAAATAATGGAAAAACCTTCTGATTTTTCAGCAGTTGAAATAGGCGCAGGCAAAGGATATCTGTGTAAGGATATGCTTGAGTATTTAAAAAACAGGCACATCTTTCATTCACTGAACTACATAATTGCCGAACTAAATCCTGTGTTGAGAGAGAATCAAAGAAATTTCCTGTCTGATTTCTCAGATAAGATAAATTGGGTCTCATCTGTTAATGAGCTACACGGTATCAGAGGATGTATTTTTTCAAATGAGCTTCTGGATGCATTTCCAGTCCATCTTGTTAAGAAGGAAGACGTATTAAAGGAAATTTTTATTAGTTTTAATGAAAATTATTTTATTGAACAATATCAAGATGTCAGTTCTATAGATATAATAAATTACCTTAAGCATTTTTCTGTTGAAATACCTCGTGGTTACAGAACAGAAATAAATTTGAGAATAAAAGACTGGCTTAGGGATATAGCAGAGGCACTGTCAGATGGATTTCTCCTTACAGTTGATTACGGTTATATTGCTCAAGAGTATTATGAAGAAGACCGAACAAAAGGTACCCTGCTCTGTTATCACAAACACCAGGTAACAGAAAATCCGTATAAAAATATCGGTAAGCAGGATGTAACTGCACACGTAAATTTTTCTTCGCTTAAAAGATGGGGAGATGAGATTGGATTCAAGACAATCGGTTATTGCCCGCAGGGAACCTTTCTCGTAGCTCTCGGAATAGACGAACTCATAACCGAACTGTATGGTGATTCTCCTGATTATGAAGCCCATATCTTAAAGATCAAAGGATTATTGTTGCCTCAGGGTATGGGTGAATCACATAAGGTAATAATTCAGTATAAAGGAGAAGGATTACCTGAACTCCGAGGGTTTTCTTTACGAAATAATGTAAGATATCTCTAAACATTGAAACTTCCATTAGAGGAACTTTAATTTTCAAAGAGTGTCCCACAGCTGAATTTTTATTTGAGATATCCTCTCAATCTCTCCATGCTCTTTATCACTCCCTCTTTTGAATGAGCCTCAATGGTATAAATTAAGTTTTTCCCCTGCAGTTTTCTGAATAACGTCCTAAAATCAAAACTGCCTTCTCCTATTGCGAGATGTAAATCTTTGATTCTCAGATTGTCATGGAGGTGAAGTTCAATAATATACAGCTTTATAATATCGAGCCAGTCTGAAAGGAGCATTTTTGAAAAAAGATGGAAATGTCCAGTGTCAAAGCACAATCCGAAATTTTTTGAATTTATTTCTTCTATTAACAGTTTAAGATTTGAAGGCTCATCTTCGAATATATTTTCTATAGCTATTTTAACACCCAAGTCTGAAGCTTTTTTATTCAACGGAATCCATGTCTTCAGGCACCCCTTAAGCCATATATCTACCCTGCCGTCATATTTCCACTTTTCATAGCCGGAGTGAAATACAACTACCTTTGGCTGTAAAATCTCTGCGAAATCAAGGACATGAGAAAACCGCTGAATCGTTAACTCCCTGACCCTCGGATCAACTGCACCGGGAGATAAATCCATGAACGGGGCGTGAAGTGTAAGCTGTGGATTATAATCAAGTCTGTTTTTTAACTTGATTATATCCTTCTTTTTTAGACTATCAAATTTTATGGAGCCGAAATAAATCTCAAGATTCAGCTCTTCTTTTCTTATAAAAGAGAGGTATTTCCCTAATTTATCAAGAGGAACATTGATGTACGGCTTTATCACTTTGTGTGAGCAACTTCTGTTTTTTGAGGCGCTTCAGTCTTTTTCTCGGGCTTCTTCTCTGACTTTTTCTCTGTTTTTTTCTCTTTCTCTGTGCTGGCAGGCTTGTCTCGCTCCTGAGCCTTTTTCCTCTCAGGCGAAGGATAATCCGTCACATACCAGCCACTGCCTTTGAGAACAAAAGAGGTATTTGTTATAAGCTTTTTTAACTCTCCACCGCATGATGCGCATTCAGTAAGAGGCGCATCGGTTATTCTCTGTGTCACCTCAAACTGTTTCTCGCATTTTGTACACTTGTATTCATACACAGGCATAATTGACCTCCAAGCAACTTATCTTCCTGAATCTGAAGTATTAAGTCATTCTGCTGCTTAATCCTTCAATAGTTTTATTATAGAATGTAAAAACTTATAATTTACGACTTATTAATATATCACATTTTTTCGATTCTTGACAAGACTATGGGGCTGTGTTACAAAGAATTATGTGGGAGTATTCAGAAAAGGTAAAAGATTTATTTCTCCATCCAAAAAATATAGGTGAAATAGAAAATCCTGATGCAGTAGGTGAAGTGGGTAACATTGTCTGTGGTGACGCTCTTAAACTCACACTCAAAATAGACAAGGAAACAAACAGGATTACAGATGCAAAATTTCAGACATTTGGCTGTGCAAGTGCAATTGCTTCATCAACAGCACTTACAGAATTAATAAAAGGAAAAACCGTTGATGAGGCAGTAAAGATTACCAATAGAGATATCGCTGAATATCTTGGCGGGCTCCCCCGCGAAAAAATGCACTGTTCAGTCATGGGGCGTGAAGCACTTGAAGCAGCCATTTCTGATTACAGGGGGATAAAACCTCCGAGGGTTGAAGAAGGAGGAATAGTCTGTAAATGTTTTGATGTTACAGATAAAAAAATCAGACGTGCTATTATTGAAAACAACCTGAAAACTGTTGATGATATTACAAACTTCACTAAAGCAGGAGGAGGTTGCGGTGAATGCATACCAGAAATCGAAGAAATACTCAGAGAAGAACGGGCTAAAAAAACCATTGAAGAGCCTGCGAAACCACAAAAGAAACTCACGAATATCCAGAAGATTGCTCTGATACAGGAAGTTATTGACAAAGAAATACGCCCTCTGCTTCAAGCGCACAACGGTAACATAGAACTAATAGATGTGGAGGGAAACAAAGTCATAGTGGCGCTTAGGGCAATGTGCACAGAATGTCTCATGGCAAATGTTACACTGAAAGATGTAGAAAAAAAACTGAGAGAACTCGTAAGTGAAGAATTGACGGTAAAATCAAATTGAACGTAATTTATTTAGATAATAATGCCACAACAAAGGTAGCCGAGGAAGTCATCGAGGCGCTGCTCCCATACTACGGAAGTCTTTATGGAAACCCGTCAAGTATGCATACTTTTGGTGGTCAGATTCACAGAAGAATAGAAGATGCGAGAGAACGTGTCGCAGAATTAATAAATGCAGAACCTGAGGAGATACTCTTCACAAGCTGCGGCACTGAGAGTGACAATACTGCTGTCATGAGCGCCCTTTTATCTAATCCCCAAAAAAGACATATTATAACAACAAAAGTTGAACATTCAGCTATTCTCAACTTCTGCAAGACAATGGAAAGAAGAGGCTATGAGGTCACTTTTCTTCCCGTTGATAAACTCGGACGATTAAAACCTGGAGAATTAAAATCTGCAATTACGGATAATACCGCGATTGTATCTATCATGTATGCCAACAATGAAACGGGGGTAATTTTTCCCATAGATGAAATTGCAGCACTGGTCAAGTCTAAGGGAGTTCTTTTACATACAGACGCTATACAGGCGGCCGGAAAGATTCCACTGGACGTAAAGAAACTTCCGGTTGATATGGTATCACTCTCAGGACATAAGCTCCACGCACCAAAAGGCGTTGGAGCCCTCTATATTCGTAAAGGAACAAGGTTCTCCCCTTATTTAATTGGCGGACACCAGGAGAAAGGCAGACGGGCTGGCACTGAAAACGTTGCTTCAATCATCGGCATTGGCAAAGCCTGCGAACTTGCAAAAAAACATGTACATGACGAACATACAAAAATAAAGGCATTGCGAGACAGGCTTGAAAAGGAACTTCTCAAGTCATGTCCAAACACAAAAATCAATGGAGACAGAGAAAACAGACTTCCGAATACAACGAACATTGGATTTGAATATATTGAGGGAGAAGCTATCTTATTACGCTTGAATGAACATAATATCTGCGCATCTTCCGGCTCTGCATGCACATCCGGCTCTCTCGAACCCTCTCACGTATTAAGGGCAATGGGTGTGCCTTTTACTGCAATTCATGGCTCTATCAGGTTCTCACTCAGTATATATAATACGGAAGAAGAAATTGACTTTGTACTTGAAAAGATGCCAAAGATAATCAAAGAACTGAGAGAATTGAGCCCCTTTGGTAAAAAAGAAAAGCCCGGTTCAATAAAATAAAAGAGATTTTTCAGTTATTACTGCTTACTCCTTACTGCCTACTGTCTTTCCCTTTCCCGCTTTACCTCCTTTCCCACTCTCTCTTGCCTACTCTCTACGTGCTACTAACTACTCTCTACATCTTATTTCTTACTCCTTATGTTTATTGTTTCCTGCTTACTGTTTTGCTGCATACTCCCTACTGTCTTTTCCTTTCCCGCCTTACATCTCGGTACGAGTCGATTCCGACCTTTCACGCCTTTCCCGCTTCATACTTACTCCTTACTCCTTACTTCTCAGTTTTAGTTCTCAATTCCCCGTTATCTATTTATTTTATGAACCTTATAGTCAGTGGATAACGGTAGCGCTCACCGCTGTTTGCTTTAATGGCAGCGACAACCACCATAACAATAGCAAATATCGCTAAACCAAACATCACAACAAAACCAATTAATTTCAGCGCTAACAAGGCTGCAACCAGGGCATAGATTGTTATTGATATCTGGAAATTAAGAGACTCTTTTCCCTGGTCTTCAACAAGGGGAAACTCGTTTTTTTTGACCAACCAGATAATCAGCGGAGCAAGAATATGACCAAAAGGGAGGATATATCCGGCATATGCACCGAGATGGCAGAACATTGCCCACGTTCTTTCCTGTTTGCTCGTCTCTTCTCTTATATTGTTTCCCAATTTCATCGTAAAAATTTTAATACATTGTCCCACAATATTGCAAAACACCAGCGGATGTCATATGCAAAATTAGGCGAGTCCGGAATATTTGAAAGTACTATATTTGTAGGGAACGAAAAAAATGTGGAGGGTTTTCACCCATTACTCTCTATTTATAGTGCGTGCTCTTTCCTGTAGTATCTTTGCACGGTGAACTGGCTCAATGTAGTAGTTCTCTATCCATGATGATAAGCCTGATTCACGTTGAAAGGCTTTTCTAAAACCTTTCCTCCCCAGGCTCATCAAATTCAGGTGTGTCCCCATGCTCTGCTATGTCAAGAACCTCTCTCTCGAGCTCATGGATACGTTTTCTCTGAGCCCTGCCTTTTTTTGCGTTTCTCCACCATGTCGGAATAAAGAGAAATATACCTGTTAGGATGCCAACAGCAAAAATCAACGCAAGTATAAAAGCAAGAGAACCCTCAAAAGTCCATTTTACAAACGTTAATGTTATAACCGTAGCGTTCTGGATAGCAAAGAGCACCAGTCCCAGGGCAAGTATTAAGGCAAGAAAAAGAAAAAGTTGCATACGAAACCTCCTTTAGTTAAATTCAATAACAATTCCAGCTGTTTACACATTTAAACCTGAAAAATTATTTGAATCTGTGTTACGACAGTACAGGTAATACTATCCTGAACATTGTTCCTTCACCCTTCGTGCTGTCAACCTCAATAGTCCCGTTGTGAGAAACGATAATCTTCTGTACAAGTGCCAGCCCAAGACCTACACCTTTTTCTTTTGTTGTATAGAATGGGAGGAATATTTTCCCCTTTACATCCTCAGAAATTCCATTCCCCGTATCGCTGATAATGACCTCGGCTTTGTCCTGAAAACCATTTAACATTACGTTGAGATTGCCGCCTTCAGGCATTGCATCAACTGCATTATTAAAAAGATTTGTAAAAACCTGTCTTAATAAAATTTCATCACCCCTAACAGATACTGGCTTTTCTGCCTCAATTGAAACTTTTATTGTCTGATTACTACCCACTGCAATTGTGGCTGTTTCCTCAATAATATTTAGCAAATTTGTAGATGTCATATTCAAGTCAGTCGGTTTTGCAAATGCAAGAAATTCAGAGATAATCCCATCCATATTTTTTATTTCAGTGAGTATTGCATTTACAGTGGCTTTGTTTGATGCCTGAACTTTTTTACTTAAAAGTTTTGCATATCCGTAGACCACTGACATGGGGTTTCTTAATTCATGTGCGATGCCAGCTGACATCTCGCCAAGTTGAGTAAGCCGTTCCTTCAACTCTACCTGCATCTGTAATGCCTTTACGTTTGTCAGGTCTGTAAAAACTAATATAAAACCAATTGCTTCATTGGCTGCATTTTTCAACTGTGACGTGTTTACGCCGAGCCAGACATGCTTCTTATCTCGTGTGATATAAGAATATTCACCCCTGCTTATAGCCCTGTTTTCCTTTAAGATACTGAACAATGGTTCATTAAAAACCTCTGAACAATCCCTTCCTATTACATCATCTGCCTTGATACCCAAAGTCTTCTCTGCTGATTGATTAATGCTCTTTATCTTCTTTGAATTGTCAATGCTTATAACGCCACTCTGAACACTCTGCAGGACATTTTCATTATATGTCTCGATTCTTACAGCACGGTCTTCTGCAAGAGACCTGAGTCTTTCAAGCTCTTTTTCCTTTTCCTTCAATTTACTTACGAGTTCCTGAAATGTGTCAACGACAAAACCAACCTCTGATTTTTTGCCCCTTTCTTCAAGTTTTTTAAGGTCTTTTCTTTGTTTGACGATATATCTCCTTACTACCGAATAAAACGCTATCACAATTAATACTATACCTATAACGAGAACATTCTTAATGCCGGTATAACCAAAATGCGGTGCCAGGAAAATTCCTGCCAGAAAGCCAGAAAACAGAAATAAAAATACAATTAACACTCTTGTTAAAACACTATCCTGCATAGAGATACCACCTCAAAAGTTCCTGTCCTGACAGCATGCTGATAAGTGCGCCTAAAGCCAGGTATGGACCGAATGGTACTTTAGCACCCCATCTCTGTCCCTTTATCAGTATAAGGGAAATTCCTATAACAGAACCAAGAAGACTTCCCAGAAAAGTTGTAAGAATAACACCTTTCCAGCCCAAAAACCCTCCAACCATTGCCATCATTTTTATATCTCCTCCCCCCATGGCATCTTTTTTTAAGACCACCTTCCCCAAGATAGCTATAAGATAGAAGAGTCCTCCTCCGAGCAAAGCACCTATGAATGAGTTATTGAATCCAAGGGAATCAAATCGGGAAAAGGGGTCGGGGAGGATTGTCGCACCGAATATCAGTGCCAGCAGAATGCCGGGAAGAGTTATCCTGTCTGGAATTATCTGATGTTCAATATCTATAAAAGTAATTATTATCAGTGATGACACAAAGACAAAATAAACCAGTAAAAACCACGCAATACTTGTACCAAACTTCCAGACAATAATCATATATAAAAAAGCGTTGAGAGATTCAACAATCGGGTACTGTAACGATATTTTTTCTTTGCAGAACCTGCATCTGCCCCTTAACAGGATATAGCTTATAATTGGAATATTGTTCCATGGCTCAATAGGAGTGCTACATGAAGGGCATCTTGATGAAGGTATAATAATTGACATGCCCCGGGGTATCCTGTATATACAGACATTCAGAAAGGAACCAACAACAGAGCCGAATACGAAAACAATACCATATAAAAATATATTACTCATTGAAAATAAAAAGGGTGCAGCCTATTTTCATTCTGAAGATTCACCAGCCGTAAGGTTGCTGCCTCTGTGTTCTTCTATCTGCTTCTTAAGTTTTTTTACTTCGTCAATCTTCGGAAGAAGAATAAAGTCTTTATATACCTCCTTTTCTCCTTTTGCTTCTAACTCTATAACCCTTTTGCCGATATCGCTATAAAGCATATCGAGCCTGGTCACCAGTTTGCTTGTCGCATAAAACTGTTTCAATTCGAACGTTTCAACTTTTGCCCTTTCAGAAAGAAAAGAAGCAAACAGTTTAATCTGTTTAATCCCTTCATGAAAACTTCTTCTTATCCTATCTAACATAAATCCTCCATAGTAAATTTAATTTATGTTGCTAACTTTTTATTAATTCTAACCTCCCCTGCCATGTGCTGTATAGAGTTTTTTTGAGCTCTGGGTAATTCTTTAAAAAAGGATCAGAATCAGCCAAGGTAAACGACTCTCTCCTTGCAGCCTCAAGAATATCAATATCCCTTATGATATGAGCAATTTTTAAATCGGGAATTCCTGACTGTTTGGTTCCAAAAAACTCACCAGGACCTCTTATAGCAAGATCCTCTTCTGCTATTTTAAATCCATCGCCTGTAGATGCCATAGCCTTGAGCCTCCTTTTAGCCTCCTCGCTGAAAGGAGGGTATGCCATGAGCAGGCAGTACGACTCATGTTTACCTCTTCCAATCCTACCCCTTAACTGATGCAGTTGTGCAAGCCCGAATCTTTCGGCATGAACAATGAGCATGAGAGAGGCATTTGGCACATCCACTCCAACTTCTATAACTGTAGTAGCTACGAGCACATCGATAACCCCTGACTTAAAAGAAACCATAAGGGCCTCTCTCTCTTCCTGTCGGATTTTTCCGTGGATAAGTCCTACTTTTCTTTCTGGAAAGAATTTTTGAAACGCCTCAGCTCCCTCAACAGCACATTTAAGGTCTATTTTCTCAGAACCTTCTATGAGGGGATACACAACATAAACCTGCCTGCCTTTTGAGAGCTCTCCACTCATTAAAGAATAAACTTTGTCCTTTTGAGTCGGAAAAAATACCTTTGTTGTAATTGGTTTTCTTCCTGAAGGGAGCTCGTCAATGAGAGATACATCAAGGTCTCCGTACAGTGTGAGGGCAAGTGTTCTCGGAATGGGCGTTGCTGTCATAATAAGTATATCTGGATTAAATCCTTTTCTACGCAAGAGAGCCCTTTGTACAACTCCGAACTTGTGCTGCTCGTCAATTACGGCAAGACCGAGGTTTTTAAAATGCAGGTTCTCCTGAATAAGTGCATGGGTACCGATAATAATCTGTGCACTTCCACTCGTAATTTCCTTAACAGGTTTTGCTCTGCTGCTTGAGGTCAACAATACTACCTCAACACCGAGTTCCTTAATCATTAAATGTATATTTATGTAGTGCTGTTCTGCAAGGATTTCGGTGGGAACCATAAGGCATGCCTGGTAACCACTGTCAACCGCAAGGAGCATGGATAAAAGGGCGATAACCGTTTTACCGCAGCCAACATCGCCATGAATAAGCCTGTTCATGGATAAATCTCTTTTCATATCCTCCTGTATAAGTTCGAAAACCCGTTTCTGGGCATTCGTAAGCTCAAAAGGAAGTGTTTTGATGAACTGATCAACTAAGAGGCTTTCACCATTAAAACGTATTCCCTTTTCAGAAACCTCTTTCTTCTTCATGAGTGCAAGACCGAGCTCCAGTAGAAAGAACTCATCAAATATCAACCGCTTATGAGCAGGGCTCTCTCCTCTGTTCAGTGCATCAGCATCATTAAACTCCTCAGGGAAATGAATTTCTTTAAGTGCAGGTTGCAACGGCATTAACTTATTTCTCTTAATAATATGTTCAGGTATGTAATCCATAATTTGAGGGGAATATGTACTTAATGTATTGAACAGTAACGTCCTGAGTTGTTTAGGGGTAAAACCTTCAGTGGCTTTATAGACAGGAACAATTCTCGAGGTGTGTATAAATGTATCCTCGCTTTCCAAATTTTCAAAATCAGGGTTTTCCATTTCAGGCCCGGAAGATACCTTAACCCGGATAAAATCCGCACCGAGAAAAGGATTGCCCTTTACCATCCCGCTTAAGATAACTTTCTGCCCTTTCTTAAAATATCTCTCCATATATGGCTGATTAAACCATTTACATTTGAGTAATCCGGTTTTGTCAGTAACTACAAGCTCAAATATTTTAAAGCCTTTTTTACGGGTAGTTATAATCTCGGTGCTTATTACTTCACCGGAAGTCGTTTCATGGTGACCAAAAGCCAGGTCACAGATTTTTTTTAAATTTTTTCTATCCTCATACCGCCAGGGATAATAAAAGAGAAGGTCATCAAGGTTTTTTATTCCAAGTCGTTCAAGGAGTTGGGCACGCCTGGGGCCCACACCTTTAACATATTGCACGGGGATATCTTTTAATTGGTTGGTTTTAAGCTTTGCAGTTTTTACAGAACTAACATCGTCAGGTTTGCTCATCTTCTTTGGCCTGAGTGTCGTTTAAGTCTTCTTCTTTACCCTCGGTTTCTTCTTCCTCTCTCTCGCTCTCTGTTGTTTCGCCTGATTTGATATTGGCATACTCTGATTCACTAATGATATCTATATCCCACCCGGTAAGTTTCATTGCCAATCTGACGTTCTGACCTTTTTTGCCTATTGCTATTGAAAGTTGCTGGTCATTAACAACAACCATTGCTGATTTCTCTTCTTCATTTATTCCAATCCGTTCCACAGTAGCAGGGCTCAGGGCTTTTATTAAAAGCTCTCTCGTGTCATCTGTCCATGGTATTATATCAATTCTTTCTCCCTTCAGCTCTCTGACAATCGACTGCACACGGGTCCCTTTCATTCCCACACAGGCACCGACAGGGTCTATCGTGGCATTATTAGAGTAAACAGTTAATTTTGTTCTGTCCCCCGGCTCTCTCACAATATTCTTAATAACTACAAGCCCTTCATAAATTTCAGGAATCTCCATTTTAAAAAGTTCTATAACAAAATTTGGATGAGTTCTGGAGAGGATTATGCCCGGGCCTTTTGAAGAAAGCTTCACATCTTCTATGTAGACCCTTATTGTTTCTCCCCTTCTCAGGGTTTCTCCGGGCAAAGTTTCTCGCTGATACAGGATAGCCTCAGCCCTCCCGATAGCTACAAAGTAACTGCCTTTTTCTTTGCGAATAACAATACCGCTTGCAATCTGCCCTATCTTGTCCTTGTATTCTTCGTAGATAACTCCTCTTTCTACCTCTCTCACTTTTTGGAAAAGCACCTGTTTTGCCGTCTGTGCAGCAATTCTTCCAAAGTCAACAAGTCTAAGCGATGCATCAATCTCATTCCCAATTTTCTTTGATGAATCCAATTTTTTAGCCTCATCAAGGGATATTTCTTCCTGTGGGTTGGCCACTTTCTTAACAACCTTTTTCAATGCGGTCATGGCAATCTTGCCTGATTTGTGGTCAATTTTGATATCTATGTTTACGGTAATTCCATATTTTTTCCTCGCTGCAGAAAGCAGGGCCGATTCTAATGTACCAATGATAGCTTCTTTAGGGATTCCCCTTTCTCTGCTCATTTGTTCAACAATATTAATCAGTTCGCGGTTCATGGTTAAAATTTTACCTCCAGCCGTGCCCGGGAAATATCTTTATATTGCAAAGTCACTTTTTTATCCTTGGGTAAAAGCAACACTATTTCAGTGTCATTGGCCTCAACAATTTCTCCGATAAAAAATGTCTGCTTATCTATAGGGACGGACGTAACAACTCGTATTGTCCTTCCACAGAACCTTTTAAAATCATGTGGATTTCTCAGAGGTCTGTCAAGTCCAGGGGACGAAACCTCCAGTGTATATGAGGAGGGAATGGGATCCTCTACATCAAGCTGGGCTTCCACTTCTCTGCTCACCTGTTCACAATCATCAAGGCTAACTCTTCCCTCTTTGTCAATCACTACTCTCAAAAAAAACTTCCTCCCCATTTTTGTTAGTTTCATGTCTTCAAGCGTCATATCCATACTCTTAATCACGGGTTCTATAATTTCCCTGACTTTTCTTCTTGTTTCCTCTATATTCATAACACATAAAAATAGTTAATACTTAAAAATAAAAGAGTGGGTCAGCCCACTCTTCATAGTAAAATCTCACATTTT
>DAOVVO010000114.1 GCA_030637135.1 Nitrospirota bacterium | reverse complement strand
ATGTACTGCCAAGCAGAGAATAGACCTGCAAAAAGTTCCCCCATTTTTTGAAATTCAATAACATCCACTTTGCAATTTCAATTTTATCCTTCTTTTTAATACCTTATTATGCTAAACGCATTATTTCTGGGGGAACTCCTGGGAAATGTATACATAAAGATATTGATTCCCCTGGTGTGTTTGTATTAAAGATTTAACCCTTTTTCATTCAGATACTTCTGGAATTCTCTGAGTGCTTTACCCCTGTGGCTTAAGGCGTTCTTCTTTTCATTGCTCATTTGGGCAAACGTTCTGTCATAACCTTCTGGATAGAAAACCGGGTCATATCCAAAACCGCTTTTTCCTTGTGGCTCTCTCCCTATACTACCCTCTACATATCCGAAGAATGTCTTAACAGTATCCTTGTATGCCATAGCTATGCAGCACGCAAACCGTGCTCTTCTTTTTTCATAAGGAACATGTTCCATCTCACGTAACAGCTTTTTGAGATTCGCCATGTCATCTGCAGAATCACCTGCATACCGTGCAGAGAGCACACCCGGCGCTCCATTCAGCACATCAACCTCAAGACCTGAATCATCAGCAAGAGCAGTCATCCCGGTGTATTGTGACACTGATACAGCCTTTTTGACAGCATTTTCTTCGAAAGTTTTGCCATCCTCCTGCACATCAGGACAGCCAGGGAAATCATTAAGTGTAAAAATTTTGGTTACAGAAACACCCCCTTCTTCTATTATTCGTTTAATCTCTTTAACCTTTTTTTCATTTCTTGTTGCAAGCACTATATCCATGATTTCAATCTTGATTACTAAAAATAAACCTTACCTTACTGTACAGAGTGATAGGATGAGGCTTGAATTTTTTTCCACTGACAGGCAAAAACATCGGAGTCCCCATACTTCGGGACAAGAACAAGTGTACGTTTAAACCTATCACGTATTATATGATTTATTTTCGGCATTCAAACTCAATTTTGATGCAAGCTTTAGTGCCTCAAGCATACTTGAGGGATTTGCTATATTTTTCCACGCAATATCAAAAGCCGTCCCATGGTCAGGAGAAGTCCTTATAATTGGTAAGCCCACGGTCACATTGACACCGCTCTCAAAGGCAAGCATTTTAAAAGGAATCAGACCCTGATCATGATACATGCTTACAACTATATCAAAATAGCCATTATATGCCTTATAGAAAACTACATCAGGGGGATATGGACCAGAAACATTAAACCCTTTTCTACGGGCGCTGTTCACAGCAGGGGTAATTGCGCTCATCTCTTCTTTACCCAGGAGTCCTGACTCTCCAGCATGGGGATTAAGACCTGCCACCGCAATACGGGGTTTTTTAATCCCGAGCATCTCTCCTCCTCTTTGTGCAAGGACAATGGTCTTGAATACCAGTTTTTTGTTGATTACACGGGGAACATCTCGTAAGGGTACATGTATTGTGCTGAGAATGAGCTTTAATGTATCGCTTACAAACATCATTGTAAAGTCCTTTGTTTTTGTAAGTTCAGCTAAAAGCTCGGTGTGCCCTCTCCATTGAAAACCTGCTAAGTTCAGAGATTCTTTTGAAAGAGGGGCAGTAACAAGTGCCTGTACTTCTTTCTTCAAAGCAAGTTCAACTGCTTTGCGAATGTATTGAACCACTGCTTTACCGGCGTTTTTTGAAGCTGCCCTTTTTTTAAAATGAGAAGGAGATTTTATATCTATTACTGTTATTGTACCTTTAAGCGGTTTTACATCTAATACATTCGAAACGCACTGGATTTTGAGATGATGCCCTGTAAGTTTTACAGCTTCCTGAAGAATACCGGCATTTCCTATAACTATCGGTGCACAATACTCTCTTATCTCTGAACTGAACAGTGACTTGACTATAACCTCCGGTCCGATGCCACCGGGGTCGCCCATAGTTATTGCAATCTTTTTCACGAAAGTATTATACATTGAAAATTCAGTATGTAGGAAGGCAAAGGGGAGGATTACGAAAAAGACGGATAATTACAATAGTATCAACCCATTGCGGATAACCATATGGGGTTTAGTTGCAGTCATCTATCCTTATTTTCAATACTCATCTGTAATTACTTCCGGTAAGGCAACAATTGCATCTATCTCGATTTGAACCCCTGACGGGAGCCTCCCCGCCTGAAAGGTAGTCCTTGCAGGCGGGTCTTCTCTGAAATATTCTTTATACACATTATTAAAGCTCTCAAAATCATCGAGGTCGGCAAGATAACATGCTACTTTTAATACGTCTTTCATCTGTGCACCTGCCTCTTCAACGATTATCTTAATATTGTTCAGCACTGTTTGGACCTCTTCCTCAATGCCCCCCCTGATAATTAAACCTGTTTCAGGATCTAGTGGTATCTGACCTGATATATATAATAATCCATTATGAATTACTGCCTGAGAATAAGGCCCTTTTGGTTTGGGGACCTTATCAGAATAAAAAATCTTTTTATCTGTCATGCCTGATCTCCTTTGTTCTCTTTTTATTGAATAAAGTATAGCAAAAAAAACTTGACAAGGCTTAAATATCAAAATAGACTTCTATTAAGGCTGATGAAAGTCATCAAAATTGTACTCATTTGCTTTATCTGTATAGGTATAATTTATGGAATTGTAATTTTAATAGAGATGTTTTTTTAAAATCCTGTATCATAAGGAGGGCTGAGATGAAACAAAATATGGGGAAAACAGACCGTACTATAAGGGTTATTCTGGCTCTTGTAATAGCTATCCTTTACCTGACCGGCCAAATTACCGGAACCGTAGCACTCGTCCTTGCAATTGTAGCGGTAGTCTTTATTCTCACGAGTGCTGTTGGATTCTGTCCGGTTTATTATCCGTTTAAACTATCCACTAAAAAAAATCAGAGCTAAACAGCGCAGGAGATAGTATGAATTTTCTCTTTAAAGCATACTACTTCTGTGTCTTGCTTATTTTTTTCTTGACTTCATCTGTTTGCCGCAACAAATGATGTCACACACATCGACACATCCGCACACCTCATCGACACTAACTGCCATTCCACAGACGCTGCATGCATATTTGGCGCCTTTTCTCATTTTTTTCTTTGTTGTTTTCTTTTTTGTCCCTGCCGGCATCTCAATGACCTCCTTTGATTAAATTTTATGTGCCAAGAGCCTGTTCCAAATCCATTGCATGTTCCTGCTCCACAGCCAGTATATTTCTGAGCTGCTGGGCAAGATGAAAGAGGTTTAATTCCTCAGCCTGTTTCACTCTCGTTATATAACGAGCTATCGCATCATTTTCACCGTCCAGGTCATGTTGAAGCATGGTTACATTGTCACCGGATATCTTTGCAGGCGGCATCTCAACAGTTGGTACTCCCCTTAAATAATCAATCTGTCCGGCTAAAATTGTTGCGTGTTGAAGTTCTTCCTGGGCATGAATTATTAATTCCTTCTGTATGCTCTGGTACATGGCTCCTTTCAGAACACCTTGATGCTGTGTGTATTGCACTAATGCTGTATACTCTAGTCCAAGGTCTTTATTTAAGAGCTCAATTAACTTTTCTTTTGTGATGCTTGCCATCTCAAACCCCCTTTAAAACGTTATATATTATAAATACTCTAAAACACTTATAGGGCAAAAAACATGATTTATATCATACAGCATGAAAATTTTCTGCTTATTTATATGAAAAGCTTCTCCCTCTCAAAGACATATAGTAGACCGTAAAAAAAAGGCTGACAATTACAGTCAGCCTTATTGAAATAATTATTCTTTATTTCTT
>DAOVVO010000065.1 GCA_030637135.1 Nitrospirota bacterium | reverse complement strand
AAGCTATGAAATTAATTATTTCTATCGGTATGATGGAAATTGTTAAAAAAATGGAAGCTGATTTAGAGGTTGAGAAACAATCTAATTGATGTTTTTTCTGTGGTCGAAGCGTTTGCCAAATAAGAAGGACTTACAGAAAAAACCCTGTAAGTCCTTGATTTTTAATGGGGGGCCGTCGGGGATTCGAACCCCGGACCCGCTGATTAAGAGTCAGCTGCTCTACCAACTGAGCTAACGGCCCTAAAAATTTGCAGAGCACATTTTAGCACACAGCTAATTGCATACAGCGAATGGCTAATAGCTTATGGCAAATAGCCAATAGCGAATACTTCTTAGAAATAATCCTCAACTATCAGCTATTTGCCATTAGCTAATTGGCGCGCCTGAGAGGATTTGAACCTCCGACACTCGGCTTCGGAGGCCGATGCTCTAATCCGCTGAGCTACAGGCGCAGTTTAGCTCCTTAGCATAGAGCCTATTGCTAAGAGCTTATGGCAAATAGCTAATGGGGTGGCTAACGGGATTCGAACCCGTACAAAGAGAGCCACAGTCTCTCGTGCTGCCTTTACACTATAGCCACCATAATATTAATCAAGCGAGATGAACAATGCAGTGACAATTTCTGCAAAGCCACTCTAAATTCCATGGCTGATTATTCTTTCTGTTGCTGTCCATGTGATGAACAACGAGAACCCTGCAGGCATTATATCAGATAGAATCGCGTTAGTTATAGCAATAAACAATACCACAGTCAGATGCTCTAACCAGCTGAGCTACACTCACCGTTTAACTACTGTCATTGGTCATCAGTCAATAGTAAAAAACAAAATATTAACAGCTAACAACTAAAAATTTCACTTTATGAAATTTTTTGGCGCGCCTGAAGGGATTCGAACCCCTGACCCACTGCTTAGAAGGCAGTTGCTCTATCCAGACTGAGCTACAGGCGCAGTTTAGCATTTCGCTCATTGCACATAGCTAATTGATGATAGCAAATAATAATATTTTAAAAAAATATCAAATAGCGATATGGCGAATAGCTATCCGCTATCTGGCAACTTCCTGGTCGGGGCGAGAGGATTTGAACCTCCGACATCCTGCTCCCAAAGCAGGCGCGCTACCAGGCTGCGCTACGCCCCGAATATGGTTTCTCCTTTATATTAGCCCTTACAATTATCAGACGGGTAAACATTA
Source organism: Nitrospirota bacterium (assembly GCA_030637135.1). Classification (GTDB taxonomy): domain Bacteria; phylum Nitrospirota; class Thermodesulfovibrionia; order UBA6902; family BMS3Bbin08; genus DAOVVO01. The sequence continues at coordinate 6,369 of DAOVVO010000065.1, read as the reverse complement.
GCATTCGCCTGGCTCCCGAATAACGGGATTTGATATCGACTAAGGACTTTTGTTCCAAAAGCCCAAGTCTCATCAACGGGCTGCGCTACGCCCCGTAAAATTAAAATAATACCATTTTTTTCAGACTTAAGTCCAAAGGACACATGCAATACAAAGTGCAAAAATCAAAACGTCCGCCTTATCAGACCTCGGCGAGACGGGCAAAATGTAAAAAAGAGAAATTTTTCATCAAAAACCTTTTCCACGCTTTTGTATTTTGATTTTTGTAGTTCTCTATTTTCAGTATAGGAATTTCAGGTTTTGACTTTTATCTTTAACCATATGGATTCATTGACTTACCTTCTTAAATCCATTATATTGGAATCACCCGCAGAAAGTCGAAGCGACTTTCGGCATGAAGTCGGTACAATCCATCGGGGGCGATTCTCAGAAAAGAGCCGTAACGGCGTACTGAAATTCAGAGACTCGCTCTAAGCTGCGGGCAATCTTCTAACTATTTGAAATTAATATGAATCATATTTGCTTGCTCACCCCGCAGCAAATCGTTACGTCGTTGCGACTCGTGCCGAGACTCGATTCCCGAGCTACTGGGTCAGAGCTGACTGTTACCCCCCTATCACTATGAAAACCTCTATTGAGAAAGTAGATTTTCTTATAATTGGTGGCGGCGTTGCAGGCCTCAGGGCTGCTATCGAACTTGCTCCAAGAGGCAGGATTATTGTGCTTACAAAAGATAAATTTACAGAGAGCAGTACAGGCTATGCCCAGGGCGGAATAGCTGTTGCCTTGAGTGATGAAGACGAAGTTGGTATTCATTATGAAGACACAATAAAGGCAGGAGACGGGCTTTGCAATGAAGAGGCTGTAAGAATACTGGTTGAAGAAGGACCACGTTTAATACGTGAGCTTATATCATGGGGGGCTGAATTTGATAAGGAAGGGAGCAATCTTTCCTTTACACGAGAGGCAGCACACTCAAAAAAGAGAATCCTGCATTCACATGGTGATTCAACAGGGAAAGAGCTTGAACGTGTGCTGATTAATAAGGTACGGTCTTTCCCTTCCGTTGTTCGATATGACTTCGCCTTTACCGTTGACCTGATAGTCGTGAACAATAGGTGTATCGGTGCTTCTGTAGTGAGGAGGAACGAACTCATAAATATCTTTGCGAAATCAATAATACTTGCAACAGGAGGTACGGGTCAGCTTTTTTCAAGAACCACAAATCCACCGATTGCTACCGGTGATGGTATGGCTATTGCATACAGGGCCGGTGCCGTGCTTCAAGACATGGAATTTATCCAGTTCCATCCGACAAGCTTTTACTCTCTTTCTGCACCGCAGTTCCTCTTGAGCGAAGCACTCAGAGGTGAGGGAGCTGTTTTAAAAAATATAAATGGCGAGCAATTTGTTCAGAAATACCATGCTATGGCTGATCTGGCTCCGAGGGATACGGTAGCAAGGGCAATTGTGTCTGAAATGGTCAACACAGGAGCAAACCATGTCTATTTAGACCTTTCCCCTCTCGATAACGATTTTGTAAAAAAACGTTTTCCACTTATTTACTCGACCTGTCTTCAGTTCAACGTGGACATCACCCATGATTTAATCCCTGTTTCTCCTGCTGCTCATTATATTATGGGTGGAGTTAAGACAGATCTTCAGGGGAAAACCACTATTGAAGGACTTTTTGCCTCAGGAGAAGTAGCATGTACAGGAGTACATGGAGCAAACCGGCTTGCCTCAAACAGTTTACTCGAGGGACTTGTGTATGGTTCAAGGACAGGGAAAAGCGCTGCTGAATATGCAGTGAATGTTCAGGGACAGGATAGTTTCCAAATCCGCAATCAAGAAAGACCTAAACCCTGCGAGCTTAATTTAGATGAAATAAAAACCTCACTGAAGCAAATGATGTGGGAGAAGGTGGGGATTATAAGGTGTGAAGAATCACTAAAAGCTGCAAAGGCTAAACTCAAAGAATGGGATTTTATAACAAAGGCTCATTTCCTCAGCAGACAGGAACTCGAGGTTAAAAACATGCTGACAACAGCTCAATTAATTACGGATTCTGCCCTTTTACGAGATGGCAGCATAGGGGCTCATTATCGATCAGACATCAAGGGAAGGGGACTGAACTGGCGTAGTCACACTGAATGTCACAGGGAAAAAGGGACAACATGGTACAGTGAGCAGTAAAGGGAGAAATTGCCATGCGTAAAATAAAAATAATTTGTACCATAGGACCTGCAACTAATTCAAGGAAAGTAATTTACAAAATGATAAGGGCAGGCATGAATGTTGCCAGGCTTAATTTTTCCCACGGAACATATGAGGAACATGAAAAAGCAGTGAAATATATAAGGGAAGGGGCTCAAAAATACAATTCGCCTATTGCCATTCTGCAGGATTTAAAAGGTTTGAAGATACGGGTGGGCAATCTTAAGAATGGGGCTGTTATGCTGAAAAAGAATGCTTCGTTAACAATCACCACAAAGGGCATTGAGGGGGACAGTCAGCAGATCTCTGTATCATATCCCCGTATCATGAAAGACATAGGTATTGGTAATAAAGTCCTCATGGACGACGGACTGCTCCAGCTAAAAGTTACGGATAAGAAAAAAGGGAGGCTATTGACGAGGGTTATAGAAGGCGGGATATTGAGGGCAAAAAAAGGCGTCAATTTCCCCGGGATGCGGTTATCCGGAAAAATATTTACAAAAAAAGACCGGGAGGACCTCGCCTTCGGTATAAAAATCGGCGTTGACTATGTTGCAATGTCCTTTGTGCGTTCAAAGGCTGATATCCTTAAAGTCAAAAACTATCTTAAAAGATATAATGCTGACATACCGGTGATTGCAAAAATAGAAAGGCCTCAGGCGCTCGAAAATATAGACGAAATTATTAAGGTTTCAGACGGCCTCATGATAGCCAGGGGCGACCTTGGAGTCGAGGTCTCTCCGGAAAAGATTCCCTTAATCCAGAAAAATCTCATAGAAAAATGTAACACAGCATTGAAACCGGTTATAACTGCTACTCAGATGCTCGAGTCCATGAAAGAGCACATGAGACCTACGAGAGCAGAAGCCGCAGATGTTGCAAATGCAGTGCTGGATGGCACGGATATCCTCATGCTATCGGCAGAGACAGCTATTGGTAACTATCCCCTTGAAGCATTGAAAATGATGGACAGGATTATCCGCTTTACTGAAACAGAGGGGCCTAAGGTTATAATCAATAATGGTGCCGCTTCTAAATTTTTTGCCCATGCTGTTGCTGAAGCAGCGTGCATATCAGCCATGGACATTAAAGCAAAGACAATCGTTGCGTTCAGCCGAACAGGTTTTACCGCTCTTCTGGTATCAAAGTTCAGGCCCCATGTTCCGATTGTTGGCTTCACTGTGCAGGAAGAGGTACGCAGAAGAATGAACCTTTACTGGGGAATAAACCCGCAGATTATGAAGTTTCCCGGAAGCACTGATGAGATGATATCAGAGACAGAAAAAGCGCTTCTTAAAAACAACATTGTTAAAAGAGGTGATTCAATTGTAATAATAGCAACCTCTCCATTTGCATTAGGCGGGAAAACAAATATTATGAAGCTCCATAAGGTTGGTTTTTAGACTTTTTTATACATACCCTCTGAAATCTCTCAAGGGATTGAAAGATGAACATCCGAGATATTCCGTATTTCAACTTGATGCTGGTTAGGATCAATAACTGCTAGAAGATGAACTTTAGTGCTTTTTCCATAATGTAGGGCTGACATCGGGATTGATAAGATAGGCATCTTGAAAATATTTGAAAGCTGTCTTCATGTCTTTCTGTTCATAAAAAGCGTAGCCCAAAAAATAGAGCGCTTTCGGGTCAGGATATCTCCCGACGTAATCCTTCATTAACTCTATAGCTGCTTCTTTCTTGCCTTGATAATAAAGGGAATACGCCTTCTTAACAGGACTATCATTCGCTGTGCACACAGAAACAGACACTAAAAGCAGTAATGAGGTTATTACCGTAATGATTCTCATAATGCCCTCCCTAAGTATTGTTTTATCCCTCTCTTCATCTTTACGGGATATTTTTTATCAGCACCTTTTAATTTATCGCCAAACACCATAAACATATCTATCAGTATTGTATTCACTTAAATCAAGAAGGTCAACAGACTTCTTAACAAAATGCAGGGTTTTCTCACAAAAAGCCATGGGGATCAATGGAAAGAGATTAAAGGAAATATACTTATTGAAAAAATTGAGGTGATATGGTAAAAAGATGGAGAGCAAAAAATTTTTAAAAACTTTTAATTCTTTTATCTACACTCCCAAATTCTTGAACAATTAAGTATGGATGAAAAAGTCTCCCTTATGAAAAAAGGCATGCAGGCAGAGGCGTCCCCTCAGCAAGAAGGGCGTGAAGACATCCTCGCACAGGTAAAACAGTACATTAAGATTGCAGAGGAGCAGATTCAGACCGGACTTAAAGAGCTCTCGAAAGAAGCTGAGGAATATATTTTAGCTCATGACTGGCAGGGGAGGGAAAAGGCTCTTGAAAACACCGTTAAGAAGGCATGTATTTTATCAGACGGGCAGGTGCTCAAGGTAGAAGATTTTGATATAAAGGACAGGCAGATAAAGTCTATTGGAATCGGTAAGTTTGTCGAAGAAAAGCTCAAGGGATTTATGAGGAATATAAAGAATTTTGACAAATTTAATCTCTATGAAACGGTAATACCGGAGGTGGAAAAAGCACTAATAGTGATGGTAATGAAAGAGACTAAATGGAATCAGACAAAAGCGGCAAACCTGCTTGGCATAAACCGAAATACCTTGAGAGACAAAATAAAAAAACTAAAGATTAAAGTGAAACAGTAGTCCGTAACGCGTGATACCCTGTACCGTACGGTTCAGGGTGATACGTGAAGTATATAATCCTCTTAACACATTACTCATTACGTATAACGGTTTTCTATTTTATTGTCTTTATCGCATACTCCTTTGAAACTCTTGGTGGCGCCAAAGGGAGTGAGGATGGATACCCCAACGGCACGAGAGCAACAGGTCTTAAATTGCCAGTCAGCTCGAGTATTTTTGAAACCTCCTCTTCGTGAAATGCACCGACCCAGACACTCCCGAGGCCGGCTTCATATGCAACCAGCATCATACCCATAATGCTTGCTGCTACATCCTGAATCGTGTAGAGAGCTACACCCCTTTCTCCATAATGGAGTCTTATCTGACTGTCCGTACAGGCTACGATTACAAGCGGAGCTTTTGCAATAAAACCCTGATTCAGGGCAGCAGACGCAAGCTTTGTTTTCTTTTTCCTGTCAAAGACAAAATAAAATTTCCTTGCCTGCAAGTTCCCGGCGCTGGGGGCCCATATGAGGGCTTCTTTCAGATTTTCAATGATACCATCTGGAATTCCTTTTGAAAGAAATTCCCTGACACTTCTTCTTTCCCTCACGGCATCGAGAATACTCATCTTCGCCTCCACATGTTGAATTTTCAAGATCCAAATCCCGAATTCCGAATAAATTACAATTTTATCGGAATTATTCCGTCATCGGGGATCTGGAGCTTACTTTTTATATGGTGCTTGTAATGGGGATTTTTCTGGAATTTGATTATTGTAATTTCAGTAACGTGAGTCCCGTGCGCGGGTCAAGCTCTCTTTCTGCTTTTATCCCTTTTATCTCAATCATAATCACCTCAAGCACAAGGAATGTTTCTGCTTTTTCTCTGAGACAACCAACTTTAGCCCTATTTTTTTTACCAAATGCTCCATGAAAGTGGATTTTTGGGTTTTTCTTCTCCCAGAAAATTGTCCCGAGACCAACGACTTCATGGCTCTCTTTCAGCTCTTTCCATACCGGTTTTGGGGGAATTTTATCCGTTTCAGGACCCACTACAATCCTTCCTTTCCGAATCCCTCCTACAATATAAAATACTGCTGCTTTCATGTTTTCCTTTTTAACTATCTTGATGAGGTTTTTCAGCACGTCTTCCCCGTCTTCTAACCTCGCAACAATAATTCTTCCTGCTTTCCCTACCTCATATTTCATAGTTCCTCCCAATCAATCTTTACTCGAGGGGCGCCTCCCTTAAGCCTGAGACATTAAAAATCAGTCAAGGGATAAAGAGGGCAAATAACCTTTGCTTAGTGGTCACCCTCCGGGTAAGCCCGCCAAAGGACGGGCAAGCACAATGTAAGGATTTGTTTATTATTACATTCGCTCTCTTACGCTCGCTGTTCATTTAGTGGTCACCCTCCGGGTAAGCACAATGTAAGGAATAGCTACTATTACATTCGCTCTCTTACGCTCGCTATTCATTTTAAAATTCAGAATATACAGCAAGTTTTTTTATAGCATTT
>DAOVVO010000108.1 GCA_030637135.1 Nitrospirota bacterium | reverse complement strand
TTGAGTCCCTGAAGGTGGTAACCAAAAGAAAGCCCATGGATGATGAACTTACTGCCATGGAGTTTGCGTGGAAGGTCTGCAAGCATGTAAAGTCAAATGCTATTGTTTATACCTCAAAGGATCAGGCGCTCGGTATCGGTGTAGGGCAGACAAGCAGGGTTGATGCAGCAAAATTAGGCGCAATGAAGGCACTTAAGCCGCTTGAAAGATCAGTTGTGGGATCAGATGCATTCTTCCCTCACCGGGATGGAATAGATTTTATTGCAAAGCTCGGGGTTACAGCAATAATCCAGCCAGGTGGTTCACTAAAAGACAAAGAAGTTATCGCTGCTGCAGACGAGTACAATTTGACAATGATATTTACCGGAATGAGACACTTTAAGCATTAAGAACTGTGATGAGTGATGCGTGATAAGTAACGCATTTCTTCTTAACTTATTAGGAGTTTAGCATTACGCGTAACGGAGGCGGTATTGAAGGTCTTGGTGATAGGAGGGGGTGGCAGGGAGCATGCCCTTGTATGGAAATTGAGTCAAAGTTCCCGGGTTACTAAGATTTTCTGTGCTCCGGGCAACGCAGGTATTTCCGAGATTGCAGAATGTCTGGATATAAAAGCCGATGATATAGAAGCATTGCTGAATTTTGCCAAGTATGAATGGATTGACCTTACCGTTGTCGGGCCTGAAACACCGCTGACAGCAGGAATTGTTGATGCGTTTAAAAAAGAAAACCGCAGGATTTTTGGTCCCGATATATCAGGTGCACAGCTTGAGGGCAGCAAGGTCTTTGCAAAAGACTTCATGCGCAAATACGGTATTCCGACTGCTGAATATAAAACATTTACATCTTATCTGCATGCAGAGGAGTACGTCAGGCTGAAAGGTGCTCCTCTTGTAATTAAAGCTGATGGTCTTGCAGCAGGTAAGGGTGTCATTGTAACGGAGAGTGTTGAAGAGGCAATAGATGCATTAAAACTCATAATGAGAGAAAAGGCGTTTGGTTCTGCCGGTGACAGGGTCATAGTAGAACAGTGTTTAAAAGGCGAAGAAGCCTCTTTTATGATTCTGACAGACGGCAAAACTGTTCTTCCGCTTGCCACGTCTCAGGACCATAAAACTGTCTTTGACAATGATAAGGGTCCGAATACAGGCGGAATGGGAGCATATAGCCCGGCGCCGGTGATCACAAAACGCCTTGAAGAAAATATTATAAAGAGTATCATACGTCCCCTCATAAGAGGTTTGAAAAAAGAAAGAATACAGTATAGAGGAGTTATTTACGCAGGATTGATGATATGCGATGGAAAGCCATATGTACTTGAGTTCAACTGCAGGTTTGGTGACCCTGAGGCACAGCCCGTTTTAATGAGGTTAAGAAGCGACCTCTTTGATGCGCTGAAGGCAACTGCTGATGGCAGGGTCAATGACATAAAACTTTCCTGGAGAAGGGATGCGTCTCTGTGTGTGGTTCTGGCATCAAAAGGGTACCCCGGTTCTTATGAAAAATGGAAAATAATCAATGGCCTTGATTCAGTAAAGGGCAGAGACAATCTGATGGTCTTCCACGCAGGGACAGACATGAATAATGGAGATTTTGTTACATCAGGAGGAAGGGTGCTCGGAGTAACTGCCCTGGGTAGAGATGCGAGAGAGGCCAAAGCAACAGCCTACAGGGCAATAAAAAAGATCAATTTTGAAGGCATGCACTACAGAAAAGATATAGCAGATAAAGCGATAAAGAAAAAATAAATTCTAAATTTATTTTCCCTCTTTCGTATTTAAGTTGAAAGAGACTTTTTTAATCACTTAAATAAAAAAAGTCTAACATAAAACAAATGATAGATTTATTCCTTTTGCAAAGAGAAAACTGCTTGAATTACTTACAAAAACCTCTGGATTCCCGTTCCCCGATCGAGTCGAGGACAAGCTTCACGGGAATGACAACCATCTCCTGTCGTCATTCCTGCCCCGTATCGGTGTACGGGATAAACTCCAGCAGGAATCCATACAGTCATCATACGCTTTTCAACTTTATTACAAAAGAACCTTTATTTTTAGTTGTCAACCCAAACACAGAATTCAAATAACAAAAGAAAGTATGATTTAGAACAAAGAACAGTTACAAAAAAATCATGTAAAAAAAAGGGGTAATTTTTTTATGAAACCAAAGGTTCTGATAGTAATGGGCAGTGATTCTGATTTGCCGATAATGCAAAATGCAGCAAAGATTTTAAAGGAATTTAAGATACCATACGACATTACTATTGCTTCAGCCCACAGAAGCCCTGAGAGGACGGTCAAGCTTATTAGCGAAGCTGAAAAAAAAGGTGTTGAGATAATTATTGCGGGTGCGGGAAGTGCTGCGCACCTCGCCGGTGTAATTGCTGCCCATACAGTAATCCCTGTAATAGGAGTTCCTATCGACAGCTCTCCCCTTAAAGGTATTGATGCCCTGTTTTCAACTGTTCAGATGCCGCCGGGCATACCGGTAGCTACTATGGCGGTCGGCAAAGCAGGTGCAAAAAACTCCGCTATCCTTGCAGCACAGATTTTAAGTTTAAAAGATGCAAAACTTGTCAAAGCCCTTAGAGATTATAAAAAACATATGGCAGAGGAAGTGCTGAAAAAGGCAAAAAAGATAAAGAATAAGTAAAAAAGACTAACCTTCATATATTGCTTTTGGAGTTCCCCATCACAACTCTTTTCTTTCCCTTGAAAAACCGTGAGGGTTGCACCTGTATTGTTGTCTCTTAATGGTAAGACCGCTTGATAGAAAAAATTGTAAATACAGGTGAACCAGAATCAAATCCTATTGAACAGAACCTCGTTCACCTTCGTTGAGAAAATAAATGTCAGGCTGGTCAATAACTTTAGCCTTCTTCATAGCCTGTTTCAATTCGTCGGATTGCATAAACTGGCGGGCATTTTCAAGATTATCCCATTCGAAAAGGAGCACGAGATTGTTTGCGTCATCAGTATTGTGATATATGTGGTACGTCTTTTCGCCCCCGGCTCTCCGCTTGTCTTTAAACGCATCAAACTCTGGTTTCCACTTCGTAAAACTTTCGACTTTGTGTCTCACCATCACATACGGCATGGTATAGTACCTCCTCATTTGTTCGATATTTTTAAAGTTGCAATTCTCATTCAAGTTTATCAAAACAGGGAGATATGTCAAGAATTAAGGTAAACCCAAAAATAGAGATAGAACTACAGGACGTAATAAAACCAATATATTAATACAAACGCATTTATTATTTTGATATTAACAGTTTGACAGGGATGTTTTAAAGCAAGATTCACGGGTCTACTTCAGCAAGAGGCAAGTAACGCCTTGCCCCGACTCCTGAACTGGCAGGAGTTTAGATACCCTTCTCCTTTGCACTTACAGCAAAGGTAGTTTAATCTTGCAAAAAACAGCCGTGTCATGCTGAAACAGTCTTCCCTATCTCTATTTCTGGGATAAAAAGGACAAATTTTATCAGAATTATTTATTATGAGGTATCATGGAATTTCCAAGAGATAAGCTCTTATCCCTCGCTTTCGTTTTTGAAGGAATAGCGGTCATAGCAGCTCTCTTGCTGGCAAGCTATTTTGAAATTCATCTTTTCCCTTTAACGATGAATCCTTTACGAGATATTCTGAATGGTACCTTAGGAGCGGTACCCCCTCTTGCTCTCTTTTTATTTACGGTTTCAAAAAGGGGGAAAAACATCCCATTGCTCGGTTCCCTGCGAAAAACAGTTTTTACAGAACTCAAACCTATTTTCTCTGACGCCCGGTTCCTTGATTTAGTCATAATTTCACTGCTTGCCGGTTTTGCAGAGGAGCTCCTGTTTCGTGGAATCATACAGGTCAGGTTTGGAATTATTCCTGCGAGCATTCTTTTCGGTCTCGTTCATTTTATATCTCCGGCATACGCGATTATAACTATGATAATGGGGTTCTACATCGGGATCTTTTTTCATGTGTACGGGACTCTTCTTATCCCCATCCAGTTGCATTTTATTTACGACCTGGGAGCCCTGGTCTATCTAAAAAATTTTGTTGTGGCAGAGTATCATTAAAAAAATGCCAGCTCATATTAAAAGGTTGCCCCTTTGCTGGAGGATATAAAGATCTAATATACCGGGTTAAACTGGATATTCCCTGTAGCTTGCTGCAGGGTTTCCTTATTTTTTTGTCATTCCGCACTTGTCGAAGCGACTCTACGCGAAGACTCGCTCCGAGATGCGGAATCCAGTCTTGTTTCTCTGGATTCCTGCTTTCGCAGGAATGACAGGAAACG
>DAOVVO010000076.1 GCA_030637135.1 Nitrospirota bacterium | reverse complement strand
TTTTCTGAGCAAATCTTTTATTTCGTCAAAGTACTCGGGTTTCTTTTTTTGTTTTTTCAAAATCCGTGAAGTAAATTGCTCGATAACTGATTTGTGCTGCCGTTCCATAAGCTCATTGAGATTATCAGCAAAATCGTGCTGGCCGGCAAGATATGAATAATTGGTCTCCTTTGAAAAAAGCACCTTGCCTCCTTGATATACCAGGGATATAGCTCTGGGAGAATTTTTTCCCTTTAGCTCTGTTTGCACAATGTAGGTGACATTATTCAGAGTTATTTTGCTGGTGAATTCGGAAGAAAAATCAGCCGTTACTTTTATCCAATCTTTTGACATGGTAGTATTGTAACATTCCGTTAAGAGAAACTTTGTGTTCAGGTTTTTGAAATTGTAATTTCATTATTTTTGGCAGAAGTTCAGACATGCAGAAGGACAGGAGTTCTGTTGTTTCATTGAGTTAAGAAAGCATTTTCTATTTTTTAAAAAATCTTAAATATTCTCCGTACCCTTCTTTTTCCAAGTCTTCCTTTGGAATAAAACGAAGTGCTGCAGAGTTAATGCAATAGCGTTGTCCGGTAGGTTCAGGACCATCAGGGAATATATGGCCAAGGTGTGAATCAGCATGTTTACTCCTCACCTCTGTTCTTTTCATGAAAAAGCTTCTGTCTTCTCTTTCTACCACATGTTCCTGCTCAAGCGGTCTGGTGAAGCTGGGCCAACCGGTGCCGGAATCAAACTTGTCGAGTGAGCTAAAAAGGAGCTCGCCTGAAACAATATCAACATAGATTCCCTGTTCTTTGTTATCCCAGTACTCGTTATCAAAGGCCCTCTCTGTGCCGTCTTTCTGGGTTACTTTATATTGAAGTGGTGTTAATTTCTTTTTGAGCTCTTTTTGTGCTGGTTTCATGAATTTTTTATCATCTCCTCTAACGGGTTTTGTTCTTTCCTCATTTCCCCATATTTTTTTCAGATATTGATCCCTGCCTGAAAAAAAGCGATAAATCTTATACCGTGTCGAATGATTCTTATAGTAATCCTGGTGATAGTTCTCTGCCCTGTAAAAGTGAGAAGCAGGCAGGATTTCAGTGATAATCGGTTTTTCATATCTTCCTGATTTACTGAGTTTTTCTTTTGATTTCTCCGCCAGTCTCTTCTGCTCATCTGAATGAAAAAAAATCGCTGTCCTGTACTGTGACCCCCGGTCGGCAAACTGGCCGTCCGGGTCAGTGGGGTTAATCTGTCTCCAGAAGACATCGAGGAGTTCTGAATAGGTGATTTTTGAAGGATCAAAGGCAATCTGAACTGCTTCTGCATGACCGGTCGTACCGGCTGAAACCTCTTCATATGTTGGGTTTTGTTTATGCCCGCCGATATAGCCTGAAATGACCTCTTTCACGCCTTCGAGCTTTTCGTAGGGAGGTTCCATGCACCAGAAACAGCCTCCGGCCAGAGTTGCTTTTTCCAGAGTGGTGGCTACTGATGTACCCGATTGCATGAAAACTAAAATGAATAGTAGTAAAACGCCTTTTAAAATTTTCTTAAGCATGTAAATTTTGAAAAAGTCATAAGCTGCTTTCTTTTATTATAAAAATTTGAGCACAGGAAATGAAAGCGGAAGAGCAGAGGAGCGGAAGCAGGCTATCAGGAGTCAGAAGCGTCTATTGACATTTCTCGGGATCCTGCTATCATTTACATATCAAAAGGATAATAGAAGTGAAACTAAAAGTCGTATGCCTGGCAGCCTGTGTTGTGACAGTAACTGCTGTATTTTTTATTATATCAACTGCTTTGAGCAAGGAGGGGATTAAGATGACTGAACTCCATATATCAAGCCCTGCATTTGAGCATAATGGAAAAATCCCGGTTGCATATACATGTGATGGGCAGGACCGGAACCCGCCTCTCATCATAAAAAATATTCCCCGGGAGACAAAGTCCCTCGTATTGATAGTGGATGACCCTGATGCACCAATGGGGACCTGGGTACACTGGGTTTTATGGAACATTGCGCCGCAGACACAAGAGATAAAGGAAAACTCTGTTCCAGCTGGTGCTGTGCAGGGAATGAATGACTTCAGAAAGCATGATTATGGAGGCCCCTGTCCTCCCTCTGGGACTCACCGTTACTTCTTTAAATTATATGCGCTCAATTCCTCGCTTGACCTGTCTCAAGGCTCAAAAAAGACTGATGTTGAAAAAGCTATGAAGGGTCACGTGATAGCAGAATCTCACATTATAGGTCTTTACAAGAGGCAGTAACAGGAAAAATTCAGGGGTTTTATCAGAAATCGTTGACCTTGAACCGACTCTCGTTTGTACAATAAATATCAGACTTTCCAACAGACTTTCTGCTTCACATCGAGCCGGTGTTTCAAAATCTCCCCGGAATGGAGGTATTGCAATCCGGACATCTGCCATTTGCTCATTCTGTTATTCATTAGATAAAGTATGTTCTGTATAAAAATTATTGCATGTGATATAAATCATATGAACATAGATTAAAATAGGTGTAAAATTATTTCAATAAACATTAATACACTAATCATCAGTACATTTTTTTCAGAGGGGGTGCCATGAACACTAATAATCGATTACCTGTGGCTTTGTTTTTTCTGCGATTAGGAATATTTGTTGTTATGTTTACCTGGACGATAGATAAATTCATACGTCCTGAACATTCTGCTGCTGTGTTTGAAAACTTTTATTTTATCAGTGGTTTCAGTGCCGTGCTTTCATATGTAATTGGAGCTGTCGAAATGATAATCATTGCAGGTTTTTTGCTGGGGTATCAGAAAAAGTGGACTTACGGCGCGGTATTAGTATTGCACGGTATTTCAACGCTGTCGTCTTTTAAACAGTATATCTCGCCATTCGAAGGGCCTAATCTGCTTTTTTTTGCAGCATGGCCCATGTTGGCAGCCTGTTTTACCCTCTATTACCTGAGAGACCAGGATACACTGCTGGTAGTTAAAAAGTAGTTATCGGGATATGCCCATTAGTAAATGGTATGAAGACGGCGCGAATAGATGGAAATGTTTAAGAAAATGTTTTATAGAATAAGATTCATAATTCTAATAGTATTAGCCTTTATACTGATGTCATGTGAATATAATGGATATAGTACATATTATTCACATGATTATTATTATTACGGCTACAGCGGATATTACAAAAAGCATTATTATTATAGCCCCTATTACTATAAGCGCCCCTACCGATATCAATACTTCACATTTAAATACCACAAACCATATTATAGGTATTACAGAGGCCCTTACTATTACAAGCGACCGTATTACAAACGCCATTATTACAATCGCCCGCACAGATATTATTACTACAAAAGGGGACCATATCGCAGGCACTAATGTCTGAGGATTTCAATAAACTATATGTATTAAGTTAATAATGCAAAATTAACTTTGCGGAGAGAAGATGATAATGAATAGATTATCAAAAATTCTTTTACTTGTATTGTTGATCATTTCATTTGCTTTTTCTGTTTCCGCCCAGGAGACATTGTGGAACGAACTCAATGCAAGGGTTTCAAATCTTTTACAGGAGGCACAATTTTCAGAGGCAATAAAAACTGCTAAAGAGGCATTAAAGGTTGCAGAAAAGACATTTGGGTCAGAACATCCCAATGTTACGGTATCTCTAAACCGCCTCGCAGAACTCTATTTTTCACAGGGCAAATACGCGGAAGCCGAACCTCTTTATAAACGTGCACTGGCTATAGATGAGAAGAAACTCGGGGAAGAGCATCCAGTTGTTGCGACAGACTTGAACAATTTGGCTTTCTTGTATTTTTCACAGGGCAAATACGCGGAAGCCGAACCTCTTTATAAACGGGCTCTGGCTATAGATGAGAAGGTGCTCGGTAAAAATCACCTCGGTGTTGCAACTGACCTGAACAATCTGGCAGGACTTTATAAAGACCAGGGCAAATATGAAGAAGCCGAGCCCCTTTTTAAACGAGCTCTGACAATTCAGGAAAAAGCCCTGGGGAAAGACCATCCTGATGTGGCTTTATCACTGAACAATCTGGCAGGACTTTATAAAGACCAGGGCAAATATGAAGAAGCCAGGCCCCTTTTTATACGGGCATTATTAATACTTGAAAGAGCCTTAGGACGAGACCATCCTGATGTGGCTTTATCCTTGAATAATTTAGCAGAAATGTATTTTTCACAGAGCAAATACGCGGAAGCCGAACCTCTTTATAAACGGGCTCTGGAGATAGATGAAAAGGCATTTGGTAAAGATCACCCTGTCATTGCAGCAGACCTGAGTAATCTGGCAGGACTTTATAAAGACAAGGGCAAATATGCAAAAGCCGAGCCCCTTTTTAAACGAGCTCTGACAATTCAGGAAAAAGCCCTGGGGAAAGACCATCCTGATGTGGCTTTATTATTGAACAACTTAGGTGGACTGTATTATTCGCAGGGCAAATACGAAGAAGCCGAGTTTTTTTGTAAGCGGTCACTAACTATTAATGAGAAGGCGCTTGGGAAAGAACACCCAAGTGTGGCAACAGACCTGAACAATCTGGTAACAATATACAAAGACCAGGGCAAATATGCAGAAGCCGTACCCCTTTGCAAGCAGGCGCTTGCTATAGATGAAAAGACACTTGGTAAAGAACATCCAAATGTGGCAATGGACCTGAATAATCTGGCGGGACTTTACAGAGACCAGGGAAAATACACAGAAGCCGAGCCCCTTTATAAACAATCGCTATCCATACTTGAAAAAGCTCTCGGAACAGACCACCCTGATGTGGCAACTGTGCTGGAAAATATGTCAGAACTTTATAGGAAGATGGAACGGAAAGAAGAGGCAAAAAAGTATGAAGAACGTGCTAAAAAAATCCGCGTTCATTGAGTCATCTGGTTATTAACTCATGTTTGATACAACAGGGCATAATGTAAGAGTCAGAATAGGGATTAATCTTTATCTTTGATAAAAACGCTGCTATTAAGGTTAAACATCCATAATATTTACCCTCTTAAAAACTCCTAATTAGTGCTGAAGGGATGAGTGTATAGGTCAGAACTCCACCTTACAGACATCGTCTAATTTGTTGACAACACCTGCTACTGAATAATTTTGTTGTAATGAAAAATTATTGATTACTACTTGAAATTTTGTATTCTGAGGAGAGATTGAAAAATCACCATTAGAGGAAGTAATTGTTAAAGAGGGGAAAATATGGGGTCTCTTTCAGCGCTCATCAAAGCCAAAATTCTGGATACTTACGAGTTCTTGGTATATTATTAATAACGAGTGCAACTACCAGCATAATGATTGCACCGAAGCCAGCCGGTATAATTGCGTATAAGTAACCCAGGTTATGAATCTTCTCACTTCCAATGACAGCAATCAAGGCAGTGGCACCACCTGGGGGATGGAGTGTTTTCGTGGCATGCATGAATGCAATTGCAGTTGCTACGGCAACAGCCCCTGCGAGCCATATATTTGGATGGAATAACTGATAGGAGGTTACCCCAATAACGGCTGAAAAGATATGTCCTCCTAAGAGATTCCTCGGTTGTGCCAGCGGACTCTTAACCGCCCCATATATAAGCACTGCTGACGCCCCAAATGACCCGATAATCATAACCAGGTCTGTTTTTTCAATTATGTTGAAATTAATATACGCAACAGCGGCAATACCGAAGAATGCCCCTATCCAGGACCAGATAATCTCGGAAAGGCTTACCATGGGAGGACTTTTTGATGTCCCTTTCATTTTTTCAAAATACCTTTTTAACATAGATAAAGTATTTTACGGTCAGGTTTTGGCTTTGATTACGGATACCCTGACAACATCTGCCCTTGAAATAATCCCGACTAAATGCCCTTCTTTATTCGTTACAGGTACACGGTTGATTTTCTTTTCTGTAAAGATATGTGCAATCTCCATCACGGTAGTATCTATACTTACTGTTATTGCAGGAGAAGTCATAATATCTTCAGCATTTTGATCTCGAATTGAAACGGCCACACAGCCTTTTGCCTTTAGACATTCCGCAACAATACCCATAAAGGTCTTTGTATCCTTTGCACCCATGCGCGATAGAAAATCCTTTTCAGAGATAATCCCGGCAACCCTTTTGTCTGCCTCAATTACTGGTACACCAGAGACACCTTTTTCCGCCATTTTTTTAGCCACTTCTCTAAGCGGCATTTCTCTTGCTGCTGTCACCACGTCTCTGGTCATAATATCGCTTGCTTTAATTGATTGAGCAATTCTCTTCAGGGCATGACGATACGCACGTCGATACAGCTCCTTGAAGTCGCCTGACGTGATATCAAGATACCCGGGGATATCTTTCATTGCTGCATAAATATCCTCATCAGATATGTTTATCTCATAAGAAATATCCTTTTCTTCAAATCGTTCACTCATATCTGTTATACCTTTAGAAAATGCTCATTAGTTTAATTGTGCAGCTTTGTTAATGCCTCTTCTGAAATCTTACCAATGGTCTTTCTATTTACTGAATCATTTTCATAAATCCAGGTTTCTCTGCTGTCATTGAGAAAGCTTTTTATCTTC